>JBEKZR010000135.1:0-8629 GCA_049509715.1 Occallatibacter sp.
GCATCGGGCGCGGCAACCGGCGCGGGCTGCCGCCGAGCGGAGTAAGCCCCTGCGCGATGGCGCACGTTGCGCGCCGTCAGCAACCCCCCACGCTCGATGGCCTCAACCGCTTCGCCCACCACCATGCCGTAGAGAAAAATCAGATTGCCGGGCTTGAGCGCCGCAATGGCCATCTTGTGCTTGGCGGGAATGGCCTGCGCAACCATGCAGGAGACCGGGGACGACGCGGGGCCAAAGCGCGCCACCGCGCCCGCTTCCAGCGCCGCCAGCGCCACTACAACATTGTCGCGAGGGTCGATTTGCAGAACCGTTTCCGGCATGAGCATTCTCTTCTGTCTAACCATCATAGGCGCGGACAACAGGCAAGGATGCCACGCATCCGCCGAGCCGGCCGCTGGGCATCAAAGATGCGCGTAGCGCAGCAACAGCCCGGCCAACGCCGCGCCCGCAAGGCCGCCGACGATGGGAATGTGCGCGTAGCGCCAGTTGGAACCGCCTTTGCCGGGAATGGGCAACAGCCAATGAACGATGCGCGGACCCAGGTCGCGCGCGGGGTTGATGGCGTAGCCCGTGGTCCCGCCCAGCGAGAGGCCGATGCCCCACACCAGGCTGGCCACCAGCCACGGCCCCAGCCCGGCGGCAGGCCCGTTGGCAGAAACTCCGTGGGAGAGGATGGCGCCCGCCACCAGCACCAGTACCGCAGTGCCCAGAGCCTCGCTCAAAATGTTGAAGATCGGGCTGCGCACCGCCGCGTTGGTGCAGAAGACGCCCAGCTTGTCCGCCGGACCCGGAGTGAGCTTCCAGTGCGGCGCGTAGTGCACGGCCATCAACACCGCGCCGGACATTGCTCCCAATAGCTGCGCCGACCAGATGCTCGCCAACTGCGAATAATTTCCGCCGATGACCGCGGCGGCGAGCGTAATGGCGGGATTCAGGTTGGCTCCGGGGCTGCCAAAGGCCTGTGCCACCAGCACCCCGCACAGCACGCCCAGCGCCCAGCCGGTGGCGACTACCAGCCAACCAGCATCCGCCGCATAGGACCTGCGCAGCGTCACGCCGGCATTTACGCCGGTGCCCAACAGCACCAGAACCAGCGTGCCGAGAAACTCGCCGAACCAGACAGAATGCATTGAGACTTCCTTAAAATGCGTTACGGGCGCCTCGGATGGGCGCTCGATCCATCCTTAGTATCGTAAACCGTATCAGAACCACGTCTTTCGCTTGTAATCCAGGTAGGATGCGCCGAACTTCTCCGCCAGGACCCGCTCCTCTTTGCGGATCCGATAAACCTGCAAAGGAATCAGAACGGCGAAGCCAAGCAACAGCCAGGGCTTATTGGCCCAGATCACGATTCCCGCGATGGTCAGGGCGCCAAAGACGTAGATCGGATTGCGGATGCGGGAATAGAGGCCGGTGGTCACTAGCGTGTTCGCCTTGGCCGGCACACTGAAGGCCCGTCCCAGTTGAATGCGGGCGAGAGCGAATAGCAGGAAAGCCGAGATTGCAATGGCAAGTCCGGCGATTCGCGGAACTGTCCAGGGAAGCCCCGAGGCGTGCTTTAGAAAGATCAGCATGAGGACAGTGAACACGGCCAGCGTTCCGTAGTTGAGTTTCAAGAAAGACCTCCACGTTACTTAGATTCTGTACCATACTGTTGCGCTTCTGCCCGCGCAGGCCGTTCCCGGCAGCCACACAGCGCAAACGAATACAGATTTTGCCGAACTCAAGCATTCTCAACTGTCCGGCCCCGCTTCGCCAAGTCCCACGGTACTGCGCGGACGGCGAACGCTGATGAGAGCCGCGCCGCAAGCAGATGAACCGAACGCAGCGCGCCCGCAGGCGATACCATGGGAGGAAACGGGTAGATCACGCACGTGCAACGAATGAGAAAAGTCTTTATCGGGGCGGTTCTGGCGGCAGCGGCGTTGACAACCGCGGCGGCCGTGGCGCAACAGCCGGCCCCGGTTCCCACAAGGGTTATCGGCTTTATGACCGACTTCGACCTGAAGGACGATGCCGTGGGCATCTGCAAGGCGGTGATGGACGGCGTTGCTCCCGGCGTGCGGATTATCGACATCACCCACCAGTCCGAGCCCTACAACATCGCCATGGGCGCGCGCTTGCTGGCCGGCTCGGCGCCCTACTTCCCCAGGGACGCGGTCTTCGTCGCGGTCATCGATCCCGGCGTCGGCTCCACGCGCAAAGCCATCATCGCGAGATCGCGCGTGGGCCAGTTCTTCGTGCTCCCCGACAACGGCCTGCTCACCCTCATCCAGGACCGCGACGGGATCGCCGAAGCGCGCGAGATCACCAACCCTGCGTGGATGAGCGGCTCCGGCATCTCCTCAACCTTTCACGGGAGAGACATTTTCTCTCCGGCTGGCGCCCACCTGGCCCGCGGCGACGACTGGACCACCGCCGGCCCCGCGCTCGACGCGAGCAAGCTGGTCCGGCTCGACCTGAAGAACGCGATAGTTGATGAGAAAGGTCTCCACGGCCAGGTCATCGGCACCGACGGACCATTCGGGAATCTGGTGCTCAACGTGCCCGCCGAGAGCTTCGCGCAGCTGGGCTACAAACTCGGCGACCGGGTCCCCGTCACGCTCGACGGCAAGCACTACGTTTTCCCGTTCGTAAAGACCTTCAGCGATGTGCCCGTGGACAAGGAGCTTTTCTACATCGACTCGCGCGGACGGCTTTCGCTGGGCATCAACCAGCGCAACTTCTCCGCGACCTATAAAGTAGGGGAAGGCGCGGAACTGACCATTCCGAAGAAGTGACCTCGGCACTCGCTCAAATGGTTTTTGCCGGAGGATCAAGTCATGCGAACATTTCGTAGCGCAGTGTCTGGAGCAATTATGGCAACTCTCGCCGTCACCGCAGCCGCTCAGTTCCCAGCGCGCCACTGGGCCATTGTGGTCCACGGCGGCGCGGGCGTGATCGAGCGCGCCACCATGAAGCCAGAAACCGAGGCCGCATATCGCGCGTCGATTACCCAGGCAATCGAGGCGGGCAGCGCAATTCTCGATAAAGGCGGTTCGTCCGTCGATGCGGTCGAGGCCGCGATCCAAATCCTCGAAGACGACCCGCTCTTCAACGCGGGCCGGGGCGCGGTCTTCAACGCCGAGGGCAAGAACGAACTGGACGCGGCCATCATGGACGGCTCTAACCTGAAGGCCGGGGCGGTAGCCGGCGTAACCCGCACGCGCCATCCCATCAGCCTGGCGCGCGCGGTGATGGAGAAGTCGCCGCACGTGATGCTCGTGGGCGCGGGCGCGGACGCGTTTGCTGCCAGCGCCGGCCTGGAGCAGGTTGACCCCAGCTTCTTTTTTACCGAGCGCCGCTGGCAGTCGCTGGTCAGGCAACTGCATAAAGAAGGCCGGCCTATCCCGCCGCGTCCCGCCGGCGCGCCGCCTGCGCCGCCCGTGCCGGTGGCTGAAATCGAAGCGCCGGAGGCGCACGAGTTTGGCACTGTCGGCGTAGTCGCGCTGGACAAACAAGGAAACATCGCCGCGGGCACCTCGACCGGCGGGACGCAAGCTAAACGATGGGGCCGCGTGGGCGACTCGCCCATCATCGGCGCGGGGACTTACGCGTCGAATCAGTCCTGCGCCGTTTCGTCCACCGGCACAGGCGAGTACTTCATCCGCCTGGGCGTGGCCCGCGAGGTCTGCAATCTGGTGTACTTCAAAGGCATGACCCTGCAGCAAGCCGCAGACCAGGTCATCCATAAAGAGTTGGAGGCGCTGCACGGCGACGGCGGCGTTATCGCGATTGCTCCCGATGGCCAGTTAGCCTGGAGCTTCAACACGCCCGGCATGTACAGGGCAAAGATGACGGAAGGCGGAAAGGTGGAGATTGGCGTCTATAACGACGAGCCGTGAGCGTAATCAGGGCTGCGCCTTCACCAGCTCGACGACCGGCGCGTCCGCGTCCGGGCCGCAATTCAGACAGTGGATACGAGCCTTCCCAGACGAGCCAAGCGTAACCGCAAAGTTGAGCAGTTCATTGGAGGCCGTATTCCGCTTCACCTGAAAGGCAAGAGTATTGCCCTCCAGGCGGGGATGCATGAGAACATGCGGGACGCTTGCAATGACTCGGACGATTCCATTGTCGTTTCCGAACATGCCAAGGACAACCGTTCCTCCCAGTTCTCCGGTGTCCTCGGCCAGCGTCAACGTAACACTTGGTTGCCCATCCAGTTCACCGCGCCAGACTCCAACCCATGCAGCATTCCCATTCGACTGGGCCGCGAAGACCCCGGCAGTCATCAGCAAGACGCATCCAGAGACTAGTATTCCGTACTTCATGGCTTTTCCTCCTCGTTTATGACTGTTTTGCGATGGCCGCAGTGGCCAGCGATCCGCCCAGCCCCATGGTCTCGACCGCGGAGGATGGGACAATGACCATCGAGCCTCTTTCCTTGATCGCCTCGTACAGCATGTTCATGGCGCGCAGATGCAGAGCTCCGGGATTGTCGTTGTAGACCCGCGAGGCCTGAGCAAATTGATCTGAGACCTGCACCTCCGCCGCGCCGAGAATCACGCGCGCCTGCCGCTCGCGCTCTGCCTGCGCCTGCTGCGACATGGCGTTTTCAAGGGATTGCGGGATTCTCACGTCGCGGATCTCGACAGATTGCACAGTGATGCCCCAGGGATTGGTCTTCTCATCCAGGATGCGCTGCAGTTCGCGTCCCATGACCTCGCGCTCGGTGATCATCTGCGCCAGCTCATGCCTGCCTATGGACTCCCGCAGAGCCGTCTGTGCGCTCAGGTTGATTGCCTCAACGAAGTTTTCGACTTCAAGGATCGACTTCTCGGCGTTCCAGACCAGCCAAAACACGATTGCGTCCACGTTGACCGGAACGGTATCGCGCGTCAGCGTGGACTCTGCGGTTACGCTGTGAACGCGAACACGCTGGTCGATGAAGGGACTGATCGTCTCGAAGACCGGCACCACATGAAACCAACCGGGGCCGCGCAATCCAACGTACCTTCCCAAGCGCAGCAGCGCCACTCTTTCCCACTGTTGAACCACCTTAATGGCGAACAGCAGGTAGAAGCCGATCAGGCCGCCCGCAATGAGCGGCGCCGGATGTTTGATGAATGCGCTGCCAACGACTCCTGCGCCGACGCAGATCACAAATGCCGTGACTGCAACTCTGTTCATGGGAACACTCTCCATACTTGCCAACATCTTTCACCTCCGGCGGGCCGGCTCTTGAGCCAGCTCGCGCAATTCGTCGATCAAATCGTCCACTGTGAATCCTGCCGCCCCGGCTCGCGAAACGCAATCTCCCACAATCTGCGTCAGTTGCCGTTCCCGTTCCGCATCCGCCCGCTTCATCTTCTGGGCGCTGATAAACGTTCCTGTTCCCTGGTGCGTCTCCAGCAAACCGCCAAGATCGAGCTCATGGTAGGCGCGAACCACGGTATTTGGATTGATAGCCAGGTCCACCGCAAGCTGACGAACGGTGGGCAGTTGATCGCCTGCGGCCAACGAGCCGGAAGCGATGCCACCGCGCACCTGGTCGATGATTTGCCGATACGCCGGCACTCCGCTATGGAGATCCAGTTGAAAGCGAAAGCGGGCGGATGACGGTCGCAGGCTCATAACAAAATCAGTGTACTATAAGACTAATACATTATGTCAAGCAAAATCTTTTGGACCGAAAGCGGCTCCCCTCCGGCCGCATTCCTGTGCCGGTGTTGAACCTGGTACCGCATACGCAAAACGGCCGTCCCCGGCGGGGACGGCCGTATGCAATTAAATCAGCGCCGGCAAAATCGCCGGGTTACGGCTGCGCCGGGGAATTCGCGTTTCGCGCGATGGCCTTCTCGGTCAGAACCTTGTGCGCATGGTCTTCAAGCGCCTGGGCCTCGGGCAGAAACGTCAGGGCCTTCTGGATCTCCGGGTCCCAATCGGCCAGCGTGCGCAATCCCTGCAACTGCCCAAACTGGATGGTGACGATCTTGTCCTTGATGTTCACCTTCAGCCAGTCGCTCACCTCGTCCAGGTCGGCCTGGGTCCAGGGAAGGTTCTGGCTGGTCAGGTAGCGCTTGAACTCGCCCAGCACCGCGGCGTCCACCTGGAAGTTCTTGTCCACCGCATGATTGGCCACATAAACCGGCGCGAAGTGGAAAAACACATCCTTATACGCCAGCTCGTCCTGGAAGCGGTTGCTTTTGGGGCTCTCGATCTTTTCGTCGGGCGTAATGCCGCCGCCGCCGTAGACGGTGCGGCCGGCGTCGGTCAGCTTGACCTCCTGGTTGGTGGAGTTGGTGGGCTGCGCCCCGGCGTGGTTGTAATAGTAGTCGTAGAGCGAAACGCCCTCGTAGTTGCGCTGGATGAGCCGCCCCGAGGGCGTGTAGTAGTGATAGGTGGTGAGCGCCAGCCCCATGGTGTGGTCGGCCAGATCGTAGACGGTCTGCACTAGTCCCTTGCCAAAGGTGGCCTCGCCCACAATCAGGGCGCGGTCGTGGTCCTGCAACGCGCCGCTCACAATCTCCGCCGCCGAAGCTGTATTGCGGTTCACCAGCACCACGATGGGGAAGGTTTTGCCGCCGTTGCCGTGCGTGGCCGTGTATACCTGGTCGGGATAGGCGCGCCCGCGCTGCGAAACGATGGTTTGTCCCTTGGCCAGCAGGTGGTCGCAGACTTCCACCGCCTGGCTGAGCAGGCCGCCGGGATTGCCGCGCAGGTCCAGCACCAGTCCCTTCAGGCCGGAGAAGCCGTCGATCGCATCATTCACTTCCTGCGCCGTGGTCTCCTGGAACTGCTTCAGGTGGACGTAGCCGATGCCGGGGCGAATCTCGTACTTCAGGTCCACCGAGGGGTTGGGAATCTCGTCGCGCACCAGGTCGAAGACCAGCGGGTTGGGCTGGCCCTCGCGGATCATGCTCACCTGCACGTGGGTGCCCTTGGGACCCTTGAGCGCCTTGGCCACCTGGTCCGAGGTCATGCCGTCTGTGCTCTTGCCGTCCACCGCGGCAATGATGTCGCCGGGATGGATGCCGGCCCGGAAGGAGGGCGTGTTCTCGTAGGGCGTAATCACGTAGACCTTGTTGAGCTGCTGCTGGATCACCATGCCGACACCGTAGTAGCGGCCGTGCTGCTCCTCGCGCATCCTGGCGTAGGCCTTGGGATCGTAAAAATTGGAGTGCGGGTCCAGGACGCGCAACATGCCTGGAATAGCGCCGTCGTAAATGACGGCGTCGGCCTTGTCGCCATTGATGGGCTCGGCGTAGTTCTGCTCCACCAGCGCATATATATTGGTGAACGCCTTGAGGCTGTCGCGCAGCTGGCTTTCGTCGGCCGAGGACTGGGCCCCCACACGGCGCTGCAGGAAGATGCCCGCAACGGCGCAGACGGCGAAGAAGAGAACGACGGTGAAAAGTGCGCGGCGGGCGCGAGGAGTCATGGGCGGGGAGAACCTCCGGAATGAGGGCGCGGCAGAGGCGCGTGCGAAAAGCGGCCTGGAACAGCAGTCTCAGGCTAAAGTATAGCACCGTGGTGTTTGACGGCGGGCGGTGGGTTCCGGTAGCCGCACTCCCCCTGGAGCGGGTCTGGCCAGATGGGGCACCCGTCAAAAGATTCAGACTATCCGGCTGCGGAGGAGAAAAACCCCATTTTGTTCGTGCGCCCTAAATATCGGTTTTGAAATGCCGACTTTTCGTTTCAAATCAACTGCACGATGAGCGCATTGGGGATAGTGTTCTCATTGACGACCCGCAGGAGATCGTAACACCGAAGCCCGTTTACGGAGCCGATGCTGTTGTCCCTTTGCAAACCCTCAAGCACGCAGTGGCGGGCCACTGAGTTGTGGGTAGGGGAATCCCGAGCGCAGTTGTGTCGAGCCACCCCCGTTTGCTAGTTTGGCGTAGATGCCGCCGCCTGTGCCCGAACAACTCGGCAGGACCATTGAGACACTTTACCGGGCCGAATCGGGCCGGGTTCTGGCGACGCTGGTGCGCCTGCTTGGAGACCTGGACCTGGCCGAAGAGTCGATGCACGAGGCGTTCGCTGCTGCTCTGGAGTCCTGGCCGAAGGCTGGCATTCCGGACAAGCCGCGTCCGTGGCTGATTTCAACGGCACGCTTTAAGGCCATCGACGCTATGCGCCGCCGCGCGCGCTTCGATGGAGCGCAGACAGACCTTGTTGCCCACATGGAATCGCGCGTGAGCGACGCTGCCAGCGGGAAGGGAGAGATTGGAGATGAAGAGATCGAGGACGATCGCCTCCGTCTGATCTTCACCTGCTGCCATCCCGCTCTGGCGCCGGAAGGACAGGTTGCGCTGACACTGCGCGAAATCTGCGGCCTGACCACGGAGGAGATTGCCCGGGCATTTCTGGTTACGCCGGCGACACTGGCGCAGCGCATTGTGCGCGCCAAGACAAAGATTCGAGAGGCAGCGATTCCATACGAGGTGCCGACGCCGCAGGAGTTGCCGGAGCGGCTGGACGCGGTGCTTCAGGTCATCTATCTCGTCTTTAACGAGGGCTACTCGGCTGCGGCGGGAGCGGAAGTAACGCGGGCCGAGCTAACCGGCGAGGCGATTCGACTGGGCCGGTTGCTGACCGAACTCCGGCCAGAGCCGGAAGTCATTGGGCTGCTTTCCCTGATGTTGCT
>JBEKZR010000136.1:0-8600 GCA_049509715.1 Occallatibacter sp.
CGGGTTGACCAACCGCGTCCTGATCGCGATCCAGAACACCAACATCGCCACCAAGGGCGCGCTGGAGATCGTGGATGCCTATTACGACATCCGCGGCGGCTACAACGGCACGCCCATCACATTTTCCAT
Source organism: Occallatibacter sp. (assembly GCA_049509715.1). GTDB lineage: Bacteria > Acidobacteriota > Terriglobia > Terriglobales > Acidobacteriaceae > Telmatobacter. Next base: position 130 of record JBEKZR010000136.1, read on the forward strand.
CTCCGGATTTTCCGGGGCCCTGCCCATCTCCATCCAGAACATGCCGGAGGAGCAGTTGGGCGCGGTCTACGGCTCCGGCGACGGCAGCTTTACCCCCGTCAACTATGCCACAGAGGCCACCACCGGCACCGTCAGCGGCTTGCTTGGCTCCTCTTCCAGCATCTTTATCACCCGGAATCAGACCTACGTCTTTGCCGCCAACCAGTCGGCCCACATGTTTACGGTGGTGAACAAACAGACCAGCGTGTCCTACGGGCTCAGCCTCCCCGGCGTCTACCGCCTGAGCATGAACCCCGGCGGGTCGGCAGTCCTGGCCTTCGTCCAGAACTCGAATTACGTCTACTATCCCGTGCAACTAACACCCGCGCAGACCATCAATTACTCTGGCGGCCCCACTACATGGCCCAAGGCCGCTGTAGACTGTGAGCCGCTGAACGTGCCGGCCTGGTGCCTCTTCCAGGCCCAGAGCCCCGACCATGCGGACGCGACCGGCCACTATTACGGCGCCCCGCTCACCTTTGACCGGCCGGTCAAGGCCGTCTTCTCCGCCGATGGCGGAACCGCGTATGTGCTCAACTGCGGGCCCGAGTGCGGCGGTTCCAACGCCTCGGTCTCGCTGTTGCCCGTGGCGCCCATGATCTATCTCACCGGCCAGGCCTCCGGCTTGCTCCCCTGCAACGCCGCGCCATGCATCAACTCGCAGGCCACCCCCATCGTCAACATCCCCATTCCCGGCGGCGCCAGTAACGCTCTCGTCGATAGCTCCACCCTCTACGTCGTGGGCCAGCAGCCTGTGCAAGTAAGTGGCCAGGCGCTCTATGCCGGGAACATGACCGTGGTCAATCTCCTCAACAACACGGTTGTGCCCTCCACCAGCGCCGTCCCCAACCCGGTCCCCATCAGCGACGGCGCACCCGGCGCCGTCAGCCGCATGCTGCTGGCCGACAACAATACGCTCTGGATCGGCATGACCAAGTGCACCAACGGCGTGCGCGCCGCGACGGGTGAACCCTACGGTTGCCTCACCATGGTCAACACCACGAACAACACGGTCACCCTGCTGGAGCCATATATGGGCGACGCGACCGGCATTGCAGCGGTCTCCGGCCTGAACAAGATTTATGTCGCGCAGGGCGGACAGGTGTACATCTACTCCACCGTGGACGGCTCATCGATAGACAACCAGTATGTGACCGTTACCGGCACGGCCTATGACGTGGCCTACATGGATGCGCCTACCGACGGCGACAACACCGTCTACTGACGCCATGGCCGCCGATTCCGTCCCCGATCCTCCCGCAGCCGATGTCCTGGCTATCGCCGCCCACCGCGACGACGTGGAACAGACCTGCGGTGGAACCATGCTGCGCATGGCCTCGCGCGGCCTGCGCACCGCCATTCTGGACCTCACCCAGGGCGAAGCCGGAACCCGCGGCAGCGCCGAAGAACGTGCCCGCGAAGCCACCCAAGCCGCGCGCCTGTTGGGCGTCGGCTGGCGCCAGGCGCTCGACCTGCCCGACGGCGCGGTCGAAAACACCCTCGCAAACCGCATCAAAATCGTTCGCGTTCTGCGGCTGCTCCGCCCCCGCGTGGTCATTCTGCCCTACTGGCAGGCCCGCCATCCCGACCACGCCAACACCGCCGTGCTCGGCTATGAAGCCTGCTTTCTCTCCGGCTTGGCCAAGGCGCCTGCGGCGCTCAGTGTGAATGAGCAGGTAGATACAGGTCTGCCGCCGCATCGCCCCTTCAAAATCGTCTACGCCAGCCTCTATGCCGACGTCCGCCCCAGCTTCATCGTGGACATCACGCCCTTTATCGAGCAGCGCCACGCCGCCCTGATGGCCTACCGCTCGCAGTACGCCAGCCAGCCCGCCGGAAGCGGACTCTTTGTCCCCGAAGAAGAGATTCGCGAGCGCACCTTTGCCGAAGCCCGCCACTACGGCCTGCTCGCCGGAGTCCGTTACGGCGAGCCCTTCGTGCAGAAGGAAGTGGGCCTGGTGGACGACCTGACGCTCCTGCCCGTGCAGTCGCTCTGAAGCATATTCCTTGTGACTGCAATGGGTGCCCCCACCCTCGCGACGCTCTTGTTTTATGGCTAGGGTGGGAAACCACGAACCTCGATTCGGCAGGCCGAAGGCATTCGCCTGGACGGCAAGTCCCCCCACCGAGGTGGCTAGCGGCTGAACCACATCCTGCCGCCGATCACGACCAGTGTCACGGCGAAGATGCGCCGCAGCCATAGCTCTGGAATGTGTTGCGCAGCCACGGCGCCAAAGTATCCGCCCACCAGAAACCCGGCGGCCAGCAGCAGCGCCACCCGCAGGTCGGCGTTCCCGTTGCGGTAGTACTCCCAAAACGCAAAAATGCCCACCGGCGCCAGCAATGCGCCCAGCGAGGTGCCCTGGGCCTTCAACTGGCTCATGCCCAGCAGCCAGACCAGCGCCGGAATAAACAGCACCCCGCCGCCAATGCCCACCACGCCGGAAACCATTCCCACCACCAGCCCCACCAGCAGAATCATCCAGGTCATTGCTGCCTCCCTTGGGCGCGGCGCTGCCGTGCGTTTCAAGCGTAAATCATGGGTGGCGCCCATAGACGCCACGGACCTGGGCTGCATACCTCCCCGGTCAAATTCACACAACGTTTGCAATCTGTTTGCCCAATTGCATTACTCTGTTAATGATTCCGTGCGGCCTCCGCATCTGAAGTTCAACGGCCGCCGGGCGAGGGCAGACCGTTTGAGCCAAACTGTATTTGTACTGGAAGACGACGCCGATATCGCGCGGCTGGTGCAGCATCACCTTGAAGCCGCGGGGTTTGCGGCACGGCTGTTTCACACCCCCACCAACGTCATTCCCGATGCCGAGCGCCAGCCGCCGGCCCTGTTTCTGCTGGACATCATGGTCCCCGGCGGTGACGGCCTCGACGTGTGCAAGCGCCTGCGCTCGAACCCCGCGCTGTCCACCATCCCCATTATCTTTTTGACCGCGCGCGCGGGTGAAAACGACCGCGTGCTGGGTCTCGAGCTGGGCGCCGACGACTACATCACCAAGCCCTTTGCCACCCGCGAGCTGGTGGCGCGGGTCAAGGCGGTTCTGCGGCGCTTCGAGCGGCCCACCACGCCCTCGGTCATCCGCTTTGAAGAGGTGGTGATCGACGCCAACGCCATGCAGTTGAAGGTGCGCGGCGAGCTGACCACCACCACGGCCACCGAGTTCCGCCTGCTGGACTACCTGGCGCGGCATCCCGGCCGGGTCTTCAGCCGCGACCATCTGCTGGATGCCGTGTGGGGCGATGCGCGCTTTGTCACCCCCCGTTCGGTCGACGTCTATGTGCGCCGCATCCGCGAGAAGATCGAGGTCGATCCGGAAAATCCGCGCTACCTGAAGACGGTGCGCGGCGCCGGCTATCGCTTCGAGATGCCCAAGGGCGAGTAGGGCTCCTTGAAATCAACGATATTCCTGAAGTTGCTCGGCCTATTTCTCCTGTTGCTGGTCTTTCAGGCAGCGGCGATGGAGTTTGTCTTCATTCCCTTTATCGCTCGCAAAGTATTGGAGATTACTCCCGGCAAGACCAACCTGTTTTTCGGCAATGAGACTCTCTGGTCCGGTTTGATCGCGCTGGCCGTAGCGCTGACTCTGGCTGTTTGGGTTGCCGGCCGCATCGCCGCGCGGCTTGATCGGGTCATGGTCTTCGCCCGCCGCATCGCCGCGGGCGACCTGAGCGGCCGACTTGATTACGACGACGAAGATCCGCTCTCCACCCTGGAGGCCACGCTCAACCAGTCCGCCGAGCGGCTGGGCAAGAGCTTTGCCGAGATCGAGAGCCGCCGCCAGGAACTGGCCGCCATGCTCGATTCCATGCAGGAGGCGGTGGTCGCCGTCACTCCCGAAGGGCTGGTCCGCTGGTCCAACGCCGCCCTGGAGCGCATCGCCGGAACCCAGATTCATGCCGGCCGCCCGCTGGTCCACTTCGTGCGCGACCCCGAGGTCCTGGCCTGCGTCCACGGCGCCCTTGAAACAAGGGAAGTCCGCTATGGCTGGGCCAGTTCCCTGGCCCCGGGCCGCATCTTCGAGATCAACGCCGCGCCCATGACCTCCGGCGGCGCGCTCGCAGTGCTCCACGACATTACCCGCATCGAGGCCGCTGAAAAGTCTCGCCGCGACTTCATCGCCAACGTCAGCCACGAACTGCGCACCCCGCTTACCTCCATCCAGGGCTACGTCGAAACGCTGATCGAGGGCCCGCATCCGCCCAAGGAAACCACCCGCGAGTTTCTTGGCGTCATCCTCAAGAACGCCACCCGCATGAACCGGATTACCGAGGACTTGCTGGCTCTGGCCGGCGTCGAGAGCCCGGACTACAAGCTGGCGCTTCAGCCAACGCGGGCCAGCGCCCTGGTCCACGACGCCATCCAGTCGCTGGGCGGCGTGGTGCGCGACTCCGGCGTCGCGTTGGAATCCACCGGCGCGCCGGACACTCCGGTCCTGGCCGATTCCGACGCCATGAACCAGGTCTTCGGCAACCTCATCGAAAACGCTCTCAAGTACGGCAAATCCGGCCGCCGGATTCGCGTCGGTGCGCGGCTACTCGAAACCGAAGTCGAGTTCACGGTCCAGGACTTCGGCCCCGGCATCGCCTCCGAACACCTCGATCGCATCTTCGAGCGCTTCTACCGCGTCGACAAAGCCCGTTCCCGCGAGTCCGGCGGCACCGGCCTCGGCCTGGCCATCGTCAAGCACATCGTCCTGGCCCACGGCGGTCGCATCTGGGCCGAAAGCGAACTCGGCAAAGGCGCCGTCTTCCACTTCACCCTGCCCCTGGCGCCTGCCGCGCCCCTTGCCTGAAAAAGGAAAATGAAGCTGCAACTGAAATCCGAGGCAGCCCACTACTGATCCTTGAACCGGAACATCCGTGGCCGGCAAAAAGCGCCCATCCCGCAATCTATTCAAACGCCCGTAACATTCCGCGTAGACAATTAAAACCGGCAGGTTATCTGCAAGGGAGATCTACGTGAAAAAGACTTTGGTTGCCGTTGTGTTGTTGATCCTGGCCATGAGCGCGGCTCAGGCCCAAAAGTTGACCGGGGCAGGCGCGACCTTCCCTTATCCCATTTATTCCAAATGGTTTAGCGAGTACAGCCAGGCGCATCCCGGCGTCGAGATCAACTACCAGTCCATCGGTTCCGGTGGCGGAATCCGCCAGGTGACCGCGGGTCTGGTGGACTTTGGCGCCTCCGACATGCCGATGACGGACGATGCGCTGGCTGCTTCCAAGATCAAGCTCATCCACATTCCCACCGTGCTGGGCGCCGTAGTGCCTATCTTCAACGTCTCCGGCGTCGAAGACATCAAGTTCAGCGGCGATGTGCTGGCTGACATCTTTTTGGGCAAAATCACCACCTGGAACGACAGCCGCATCGCCAAGGACAATCCCGGTGTCAGCCTGCCCAACCTGAAGATCATCGTCGTCCATCGTTCCGACGGCAGCGGCACCACCTATATCTGGACCGACTACTTCAGCAAGGTCAGCAGCGAGTGGGCCAATGGACCCGGCAAGGGCGCCTCGCCCAGTTGGCCGGTGGGCGTCGGCGGCAAGGGCAACGAGGGCGTGGCCGGCCTGGTGCGCCAGTTGCCCGGCGCCATCGGCTACGTCGAGTTAATCTATGCCCTGCAGAACAAGATCAGCTTTGGCGAAGTGAAGAATGCCGCCGGTAACTGGGAGAAGGGCAGCATCGAAGGCGTTACCGAGGCCGCGGCCAGCATCAAACAGCTCCCCGCCGACTACCGCATCTCCATCACCAACGCACCCGGCAAGAACGCTTATCCCATCTCCAGCTTCACCTACCTGCTCATTCCCGTTCATTCCGCCGATCCCACCAAGGGCAAGGTCATCAAAGACCTGCTCAGTTGGATCGTCACTTCCGGCGAGAACGAAGTCTCCGCTCTCTCCTATGCCCCGCTGCCAAAGAATGTGGCGGAAAAGGTGCTCAATACCGTCTATTCGCTACAGTAAGGCTTTACGGGATGGTCCGGCACCTCACCGGACCATTTCCGCCTCTCATGTTGCGTGAACTGAACCACCCGTCGCGTCAGGGTAGAAGTTCACTCTGAAAACCTGAGAGGTCCGACAGCAAAGGTTGGTTATCCTTGCAAAGCCTCTTAAAGGTTTCCAACATTGAAGAAGTGAGCTTATTGTTTGTCAGAAATCCGCTTCGGCCTTGAGGTGTTACAAGGGTTACTCTAACTGTCTGGGGAGTCTCCGGAGCGTTACCTGGCTCGTGCTGGGCAATACCACGATGCACCCCTGCCTCTGAAATCATGGACCTCATCAAAGAGGCGCTGACCACGTATTCAGGCGTGTAATCCCAGGCGATTGTTTTTTTCAAGACGGCCTTGCTAAACCACTCGGCTCCCTCCTTTGAATCGCTGATCACGATGGGGCCGATCAGGTGGTCAGCCGGTCCAATGTACTCGATTGCAAGAACAGAGTAGTTCATATGCTCCTGCGCCCCGGCAACGAGCGTAATCGCCGAAGAGAAAAGGATGACGAGAATAGCTAAGGTTTTTCGTGTCATTGTTTCACCTCAAGGGGTTCTTTTGTTACTGCTCCGTGAGCGTCTCCTGTGAAACCATAGGAGGCGGTCTTCAGTGTATCGAAGGTTCCGTCTTTCTTGATCCCGACTTCAGTCCGGTTGTTCCCACAATGCTGGATTCATGTTGCTTCCGGCTGCTTCTGCTTCTGGCTGCAAACCGCGAAACCGGCCAAGAACGGGAACTCCGCTTGCTACGATTGCGTATTCTATCTCTACGAGACCAGCGGTAGATTCCTGCATTGAGTCAGGCAGATGGAGGCAGGTTGGAGATCACTCTGTTGTGGAAGATATTGATCTACGGATGGGCCGCCTCCGAGACTTTGCTCGCAATTGCGACGCGCACCCGGCGTAGCGCAGGCGCGGTGAAGGACCGCGGATCGCTGCTGGTCCTGTGGATGACGATTTTCCTGGCAATCTTCGCCGGAGAGACGATCCATTACTCGAGGCCTTCAAACCTGTTTGGCGGCGCGCACTGGCTGATGGTGGTGGCGATCATTGTGATAATGGCCGGGATCGCCATTCGATGGACGGCAATCCTTTCGCTGGGCAAGGCCTTCAGCTCGAATGTAGCTATCCGCAGCAACCAAACAATCTACCGGGGCGGGTTTTACCGCTTCGTGCGCCATCCGGCCTATACCGGTTCCTTGCTGTCCTTTCTGGGCCTGGCAATTCATGAGCGGAATTGGATAGCGGGCATGGCGGTCATCGCGCCTATAACCGCTGCTTTTCTCTATAGGATTCACGTGGAGGAAGCGGCATTGAATGAGGCATTCGGCGCGCAGTATGCAGCCTACAGCCAACAAACGAAGCGCCTGATTCCGGGTATCTACTAGGGCCGTCTCAGCCTGCCAAATGCTCCCCGATCAGCCGGTCCACAAGCGCCATCAGATGTTCGCCCGTCCGCGGCAGCACAAACGCCGAGGCCGCATCATCCCAGTCGAGCTTGAAGCTGGTCGAAAGCGCCGAAATCCAAATCTGCCGCACCGGCGTATTCGGCGTAATCACAAACTTGCCTGCCGGCTCCTCGAAGACCACGTTCAGCACGCCGCCCTGTTCCTCCACCTCGAAACCGGCCCCTTCCTCTTCCTCGCGCAGGATTAAATGCTGCATCAGGGAATTGAGAGCAGTTTCGACCAGACTGCGGAATACCGATTCGTCCAACATGGTCTCAGTCTAACAAGTCTGGCCCGACGAGTCCGGCCAGGCAACGTCGGCGCAGCAAGCCGGGCGGTATCCAACGCTCTGCTTCCGCAATCCCGTTATTTTTGCGGTTCATTTCGGGTCTTGGCCCAATATTTTCTCTGCCTTTTCACGGCAAACTCGCAAGCTCTTTACCGTCGCGGCGGCATACTTCGCTCAGGCCTCATACCTTTGGTCGGGAGGGCAACGCGATGCGCGTACAGTGGATTTCGATCGGGATACTGGCCCTGGCGCAGGGAGCCTCTTGCGCCCAGACTGCCGGAGTCCCCGGCGACAGGTCTTCGTCGTCGGGTTGGCAGCCGGCCATGCCCGCCGCGCAACTGGTCCGCGAGGTCGTCTCCAACGAGCTCAACGACCACCAGGACCACGGCTATTGGCGTTACTGGATCGAGCGTCACACCCCCAAGGAAACCCGGCTCGAGGATCAGATAGAGACCGCCGAAGGACCCATCACCCGGCTCGCCCTCAGCAACGGTCTTCCACTCAGCGCCGAGACCCAGCAGGCGGAACAGGCACGCCTCCAGCGCCTGCTCGCCTCGCCCGAGGAGCAGACCCGCCACCTCCAGGCCTATGAGGAGGACGAAAAGCGCATCGGCCGCATTCTGGCCCTATTGCCCGACGCCTTCCTCTACCAGTACGCCGGCGAGGAGAACGGCTGCTACCGGCTCCGTTTTCG
>JBEKZR010000137.1:0-8400 GCA_049509715.1 Occallatibacter sp.
AGGCCCACGGTGTTTGTGGGAGTGCCGCGCGTATTCGAGAAGATTCGCCAAGAGGTGGAGCGGCGGGCGGGTTTGTCACCGGTGAAGAAGCGCCTGCTCGCCTGGGCGGTAGGAGTGGGCGCAGAGCATTGCGACAAGGTCTATGACGGACGCCGGCCCTCTTCGCCGCTGTGGAAGTTGGCCGACAAGCTGGCCTATTCCAAGGTGCGCGAGGCCTTCGGCGGCCGGGTGCGGATCTTTGTTCCAGGCGGCGCGCCGCTGGGCATCGATACGGCGAAGTGGTTCGCCTCGGTGGGGATTGCCCTTTGGGAGGGTTATGGGCTGACGGAAACCTCGCCGGTGATCGCCCTGAACACGCCCCTGCGCCATCGCATGGGCGCGGCGGGCATGCCCTTGTCCAATCTGGAGCTGAAGCTGGCCGAGGATGGGGAGTTGCTGGTCCGCGGACCGTCGGTCTTTGGCGGCTACTGGCAGAAGCCGGCCGCGAATGCCGAGTGCTTCGACGCGGAGGGCTTCTTTCGCACCGGCGACATCGGCCATTTCGACGCGGATGGGTTCCTTTACATCACCGACCGCAAGAAGGAATTGCTGAAGACCTCGGGCGGCAAGATGGTGGCGCCCCAGCCGATCGAAAACAAGCTGAAGATCAATCTGCTGGTGGCCCAGGCCGCTCTGGTGGGCGATAGGCATAAGTTCATCTCCGCGCTGCTCTCGCCCAACTTCGCAGCGCTGGAGGAGTGGGCCCGGCGACACGGCATCGAGGCCAAATCCCGCGCCGAGCTGGTGGCCGACAGCCGCGTGCTGGCGCGCTATGGCGAGATTGTCCGGGAGGTAAACGGCAGCCTGGCCAACTTTGAAACGCTGAAGCGGTTTCGGGTGGTGGCCGATGAGTGGTCGATCGAGACGGGCGAACTGACGCCCTCAATGAAGCTCAAGCGCCGCGTGATTACGGCGCGATACGCGGGGGTGATCGCCGAACTTTACGCCGACGAAGCAACCTCGCGCGGCGAATAGGCGAATTCAGCCGTCCTATTTCCTCCTTGCCCAGGCCCCACATCCGCTGCAGCCCGCGGAAGAACGGCGCGCCCCAGGCGCCCACGCCCAGCAGAGCGCCGAAGAAGATGATCGCGTCGATGTTGAGCCGCCCGGCGCTCGACCAGTAAGAATCCGGTTCCAAGTCCAGCCAAATTGAAAACTCGTCCAGGGTCAGCGCCGCGCCCACCCCGAAGCCGACCGACATCAGCCGGCTAAAGAAGATGGAAAGCGGCGAGTGGGAGCGCCCCAGGTCCAGCAGCCAACCGTAACCAACCAGCAGCATGATGAGAATGCCCCACACCAGGTGATGAATGTGGTGGCCATGCAACACCACCCACTGGAAGTGTCCCTCATGATTCACGATGCGGTGAACCAGGATGCGGACCCCCACAAACGTGACCAGGAAGGCGACCGAGGCGATGAACATGCGCCGCCGCGGGCGGTCGGGGATGGTGGAGCGGACCAGGAAGCCCAGCCGGGTGAGTTGCAGCAGCACCAGCAGCACGGCGGCGACCAGGGTGACAAACGCCAGCAACAACAGCGCTCCGGTTTTGGGCATACCCTATTGAACCATTGCCGCGCCGAGTTGAACAAGGAATGCATAGGGGCCAGTTCTTCGCAGATCGTGAGCGCGGTCACTATTTCGCTTTACAGCGGTGGGGTACACTGGTTAAGGCGTCAGGACCGGCGATTTCTCTGTCTTGAACCCAGACGATCAGGGACACGTTCCCGGCCCGGCTCATCCAGCCGCGCAAAAGACCACAACCAGGAGATTTTTACGATGCGAGTTGCTTTGTTGACCGGCGGCGGCGACTGCCCCGGACTGAATGCGGTGATCTACGCGGCTGTGAAAAAGGGCATCAACCATTATGGCGATGAGTTCATCGGTTTCTTGAACGGCTGGCGCGGCGTGCTGGACAACAACTTTATTCCCCTCACGCTGGAAAGCACCGACGGCATCCAGTTGAAGGGCGGCACGATACTGCACTCTTCGCGGACCAACGTGAAGAAGGTTCCCGGCGGCATCGAGAAGGTGCAGGAGGTTCTGAAGATCAACAAGATCGACGCGCTGATCGCGCTGGGCGGCGACGACACGCAGTCGGTGACGCTGTTCCTGAGCGAGCACGGCGTGCCCAGCGTGGGGGTTCCCAAGACCATCGACAACGACATCAGCGGCACGGACCAGACCTTCGGCTTCGACACCGCCGTCTCCATCGCCACCGAAGCCGTCGACCGCATCCGCACCACCGCCGACTCCCACAACCGCGTGATCGTTATCGAGGTGATGGGGCGCGATGCCGGATGGATCGCCTATGCCTCCGGCGTGGCCGGCGGAGCTGACGTGACTCTGGTTCCGGAGAAGGAAATCGATATCGACCACGTGTGCGCGCTGCTCAAGCACAACTACGATCACGGCAAGCACTACGGCATCGTGGTGGCGGCCGAGGGCGCCAAACTGCCCAATGTGGGCCAGGTGATTAACGAGAAGGCCAAGCTGGATTCCTTCGGCCATGTGCGCCTCTCCGGCATTGGCGAGGCTTTGGCCGAACTGATCGAGGAGAAGACCGGCTACGAGACCCGCTCAGTCAATCTGGGCCACACCCAGCGCGGCGGCGTTCCCACGGCCTATGACCGCCTGCTCGGGCAGCGCTACGGCCTGCACGCCATCGACATGGTTCACCAGAAGAAGTGGGGCCGGATCGCCGTTTTGAAGGGCCTGGACATCACCGACATCACCATCAAGGAAGCCATCGCCACGAATCGCCGCCTGGATAAGCGCTTCTTCGACGTGATCGCGGATTTGGAAGTGAAGGTCTAGGTTTCAGGCCATACGGCGGCAGGCGGAAGGCCATCCTCATTGCGAGGGTGGCTTTTTGCTTTGTGAAGGCGGTACAGAACGACCGAAACTGCGTTAAAGTGGGGCTGTGCAATATCGTCTCTACACGCCGGAGGACTTTGACGAACTGTATGCGATCGAGGAGGTCTGCTTCCGGTCGCCTTTTCGCTTTGGCCGGGGGTATCTGCACCAACTCATCCATCGTCCCAATGCGGCCACCTGGATCGCAGAGGAGGAGGGGCAGATATGCGGCTTTGGCATCGTTGAGTGGACGCGGGAGGCGGGCGGAGTGATGGCGTATATTCAAACCCTTGAAGTTGTCCCGGAACAGCGCGGGCAGGGCGTAGGGGGCGAACTGCTGCGCCTAATTGAGGGCTCCGCGCGGGCGGCGGGCGCGCAACTGATCTGGTTTCACGTGAATGTGGAGAACGCCGACGCGATTCGCCTCTACGCGGGGCACGGCTACCTCTGCGAGGGTACGGAAGAAAACTATTACGCAAAGGGCCGCGCGGCGCTGATCTATCGCAAGCCGCTGGAGTCAGAGACGGCGGATTGAAGGTTTAGAGCCAGGAAGTCAATACCGCCAACTGGTCAGGTCCGCTCCCTGGGGGGCGGTTTTCTGTATGCGGTCGAGAATCTTGGGCAGGTATTGGGTGTTGTAATGCAGGCGCGAGTACGCGTTGGGCAGGGTGGGATCGCCGTTCCAGCAGTGCTCGGCGCGCGGGCCATAGGTCACTTCGCCGCCGTAGGGCGGGTTGGCGGTGGAGTTGAGAAAGTCTTCCATGCGATAGACGGCGTCGTTGAGGAAGTACGTATCGTCGGAACCCACATAGATGTGAATCTTGCCGGCCAGCTCCGGGCCTAACCGCGCCCAATCCCGCTCCAGAATCGCTTCCAGGTCGTAGTACTTGCGCCAATACTCGGCTACTTTGTGGTCGATGTCGCCGGTGACCTTGTCGAAGATGGGCTGCGGATAGCCGTCCGCGCCCACCGGCCCGTAGACCGCCTGCCAGATGTCGTACTGCTCGCCGCTGCGGCCATGGTCGCCCAGCGCCAATTCGTAGGCGTTGATCTCCTGGGTGGTGATGAAGGTGTGGCCCAGGTAGTCGCGCATGGCCGGCTGCGCCTCGCGCTTGTGCGCGCCTTCGAGGAAGAAGGCGTTCTTGTCGCCGTAGAGGTCGATATTCGTGTAGGCGTGGAAGTCGATGGGATCGGGGCAGGCGGCAAATGCGCCGTTGTAGTGGTCCGGATAGAAGACCTGCACGGCCAGCGCCTCCCAGCCGCCGGTCGAGCCGCCGTAGGCAAAGCGCGCCCAGCCCTGGCCAATAGCGCGAAACTGCTTTTCGATGGCCGGAATCAGCTCGTTCTCGATGGCGTCGCCGTAGGGACCGACGTTGGCCGAGTTCACGGCGTAGGAGTCGTCATAGTAGGGGTTGGCGTGCTGGATTTTGACGATGAGCACGCGCGGAAAGCCGGGCGAGATCCATTGCTGGTAGAACTTGTAAGCTTCCTGCTGCTGGATGCGGTTGTAACCGGCGAGGTGGAAGCGCTCGCTGTAGTCGGGCTTCAGATTTGGGTCCGGCGGGGTGGTGCGGAAGCCGGTGAAGTCGTCCACAAAATGGTCGTGGAAGATCATCAGTGGGAAGCGGGCGTTGGGGTGCTCGTCGAAGCCCTCGGGGACCAGCACGATGGCGCTCAGGAACATGGGCCGGCCCCAGAATCTGGTCAGCAATGCGCTCTGGATGCGGATGTGGCGAATGTACCTGGTGTCGGCCGGCGTGGGGATGGGCGGAATCACCTCGGTCAGTGAAATGGAGATCGCGCCGCCGGGCTTGACGGTGACCTTGGTGGGCTTCGAGTAGAGGTTGCCCGGTGAGATGTTCCAGTGCTGGCCCTCGCCCTGGTCCATGTGCAGCTTGACCGTCTTTCCGTCGCCGCGGTGAAAGGTCTCGTACTTGTTGAGCACGGCCTGGACGATGTACTCGCCGGCGGGAACGTCCTTGAGGCTGCGGATGGGGTAGCCCCAGGCGCTTGCGTCCACCACCGCGGGCTGGCCGGGCTGCCAGCCATCGACCGTGAGGCCGAAGACGATCTGCGAGCGCATTGTGTCGTCGATCTGGTTGCGCGGCTCATCGCTAGGGTCCGTGGAGAGGACCAGCAAGAGGCGGCCATCAAGGCGCTCCGCGCTCACATCTTTTGGAAAAGAGACGGAGAACGATTGAGAGGCTGCTGCAACGGGAAAGAGCAGGACGAGGGAAAGGGCTATGCGCTTCATGGGGGCCAGTCTACAGCGTGGCGCGGGGTGTAGGGCATCCTGACGGGCAGGATGCCCTACGCTGCCTCCTATTTGTTATCCGCCTGGGTGCTCTTGATGAAGGCGGCCACGCGGTCGTGGAGTTGCTTGAGGCTCTCGTCGCTGACGTAAACCATGTGCCCGGACTCGTACCAGTCGTACTCGATGTTTTTGGCCAGCGATTGCGGAATGGGCAGGTGCTTGTCCTCGTACTGAGCTGCGAAAAACGGCGTGGCCAGATCATAGTAGCCGCCATTGACCATGATCCTGAGGCGGGGATTGGTCTTGAGGGCATCGGCCAGATCGTTGGCGACGTTGAGACTGATGGGGTTGCCGCGATGCACGAGATCCCAATGGTTGCCGCCGAAGAGCGCTGAGGACAGATAAGTCTGGCCCTCGCCGTACTTCAGGTCGCGGCGGACGTAGTCGTTGAAGAGCGCGACGTAGGCTGAGGAGATGGCCGAGCTTTGCGGGTCGTATTCGGCGTACTCGCTCAGGGGGTTGATGGTAGGTCCTGAAAAGCGCGTATCGAGGCGGCCGGTGGTGAGGTCCTGGTCTTCCTGGAGGGTTTTCTCGAATTCGCCGCCACTGACGCGCAGATTGGCCTTGAGCAGGTAGGCCACGGGCAGGCCGGTGTACTCGTGGAGCTTCTCGGCTACGGACTGCTTCTCCGCGGCGGTCAGGTCGGTTCCCAGCGCCAGGGCGTGGGAGTAGGGACCCATGGCGAAGTCTTCCACATCCTTGAGGAAGGATTCGAGAGCAGGCGGCTGCTGGGGCAGCTTCTTGTGATACCAGGCCGTGGCGGCATAGGTGGGCAGGGCCAGCACATAGGGCAGATCGACGCCTGGGTTGCCGCTGGGGCCGTCGATGTCGGAGGTGAAGTTGAATATCTGGGAGAGCAAAATGATGCCGTTCAGGTCAATATGTTTCCGGTTCTCGAGGATGTCGGCCAGGACGGCGGAACGGGTGGTGCCGTAGCTCTCGCCGAAGATGTACTTGGGCGAGTTCCAACGATTGTATCTGGTGATAAAGCGGGCGATGAAACGGGCGAATGCGGCGGCGTCCTCATCGACTCCCCAGAAGGCTTTTTCGGGGTCCTTGCCGATGAGGCGGCCAAAGCCGGCGCCGGGCATGTCGATGAAGACCAGATCGCTGACGTCGAGCAGGGAGTAGGCGTTGTCGACCAGCTTGTAGGGAGCGGCGGGCAGGTGCTGGTCGCCGCTGGTGACTACGTGTTTGGGGCCGAGAGATCCCATGTGCAGCCAGACGGTGGAGCTGCCGGGACCGCCGTTATAGAAAAAGGTGAGGGGGCGGTCTTCGGCTTTGGCATCCTTTTTCTGCCCCGGCGACGAAGACCCGTCGCCGGGGACCCCTTTAAAGTAGGCCACGTAAAACATACGCGCGACAGGGCTTGCGTCCTTGGGTTCCTTGGGCTCGGCGAGGGCGAGCTGGCTGCCGGGCTGGGGCTTGCCGTCGGGGCCGAGTTGCGCGTCCTGCGCGTCGGTGGCGCCCACGGTGAGCGTGCCGGCGACGGCGGTGTAGGCGATGTGCTGGCCGCCAACATCGACCGCGCCCTGGGTGGTGACTTCGGCGGGCGGCGTCTTGTCGGCGGTCTTGTCGGCAGCTTTTTCCGTGGCGGCGGATTTGGCGGCAGGCGTCTCCTCCTGGGCATAGGCCAGGGTGGGCAGGATGAGACAGGCGGCCGCAAGCAGGGCGGCTGGCAGCGGGTTGGGAAGGCGCATTGGGAGTCTCCGGGGGTGGAAATCGGGCGAAAAGCCAGTATAGAGGTTGAGGCGCGCGAATAGGACGGAGGAAGTGATTGTCACTCACCGCTCTGCATCCCAGACCTCGCCGGTGCTTTCAGTGAGGTCCAGGCCGGGGGGAATGGTCACCGTGCCGCGCATGGAGCCGTGCAGATCACTGACCTTTTCCGTTCCGATTTCTTCGATGTTGCGGTAGATGAGATAGCAAAAGCCACGCTCGGTGGGGAAGCGATATGCGCCCAATGCGCTGAGGATGTGCTCGGTTACGGCCGTCATCTCCCATCCGGTGTAATCGTCGGCCTCAAGGAAAGAGGTGGTCAGCTTCTCGTATCCATTCGTTTCGCCGAAATCGCGAACTTTATCCATGTCGAGCTTTGAGTACGGCGGAATGTTCTTGTTTGCCCATGACCATTGCCATGTATCTCCCTCTGTGGTACCGACCACCGAGCAATGAACGCGCACCGTTGTCAACTTAGGATCAGAGAATGTCAGGGTGGATGACGTATCATCCCAGTCCCAATGCGCGTGACGGCCGTATCGGCGTTCAAATGCCTCGTTCTTCTCCATCCCTGCGTGGACGAGAGGATGCACGAACTCGTCGAAGCAATCATCGCAAGTCGCCATGTTGGACTCCTTACTTCTGCCACTTGTCGAACGGCTGCTTATCGGTGATTCTGGGGCGGTTTTCGGCCTGGAGTTCCTTGGCCACCTGCTCGACTTCGCGGAAGACGCGGAGCAGGTTGCCGCCCAGAATCTTGCGGCAGTCTTCGGCCGAGTAACCGCGGGCCATCAGCGCCTCAGTGATCTTGGGCAGGTCGGCGGCGGAGTCCAGCCCCTGAGGAGTCTGGCCAGCTATACCGTCGAAGTCCGAGCCCAGGCCTACGTGGTCAACGCCGGCCACCTTGGCGATGTGGTCGATGTGGTCGATGAGGACGGAGAGCGGCGGACGGGGGATGCGGTCGGCGAATTGGCGCTGGATTTTCGCGATTTCGGCGTAGGGGATTTCTTTGCCTTCGGCTTTGGCCTTGTCCTTGAGGGCCTGGATGGCCTTTTCCGCTTCCGGCTCGATGGCTTTCTGGGCGTCGCGCCAGGACTGCGACAGGAAGCCGGAGTAGAAGTTGACCTGGACGACACCGCCTTTGGAGTTGGGTCCGCCGGAGCGGGCCACGGCGCGGAGCATGTCGTCAGTCATGTTGCGGGGGGCGTCGCAGAGGGCGCGGGCGGAGGAATGGGAGGCGATGACCGGAGCGCGACTGATGACCAACGTCCTGTAGAAGGTGCGGTCGGAGACGTGGCTGATGTCCACCATCATGCCCAGCCGGTTCATCTCATAGACTACGTCCTTGCCGAACTCGCTGAGGCCTTCCCTGGTGTGGGGGATGGTGGTGTCGTTGATGTCGCCGGAGCTGTCAGCCCAGCCGTTCGAGTTGTTCCATGTGAGCGTCATGTAGCGGACGCCGAGGGCGTAGTAC
>JBEKZR010000138.1:0-8362 GCA_049509715.1 Occallatibacter sp.
GCCGACGTGCGCGAGCTGCTGGCCAAGTACAATTTAGCTCCCCAACTGCCGCCCTCCATCCGCGCCTTCTTTGAGCGTGAGGACCTGCCCGAGTCGCCCGGCAACAAGGGCTGGCGTCCGCCTTTCTTTCCCAAGCTGCCCTGGACCGAGGCGGTTCCCGCGCGCCGCGTTACCGCGGCCGCCACCATGAGCGGCGAGGACGAAGCCTTTCGCGATTCGGTCTTTGAGATTCTGCTCTCCAGCCACGATCTGGTGGAAAACGCGCGCGCCCTGGCCGAGAAGGCCGGCTATCACGTGGTGGTGGATAACAGTTGCGACGACTGGGACTATGCCGACGCCGCGCACTACCTGCTGGAGCGCTTTCACGCCCTGCGCGCCGTCCATCCGCGCCTGTGCCTGATCTCCGTCGGCGAGGTCACGGTCAAGCTCGACTGTACCCCCGGCGCAGGCGGCCGCAATCAGCAGTTTGTGATGGAATGCGCGCTGGAACTGGAGAAGCACGCGGGCGAACGGCTGACCGTGCTGAGCGCCGGCTCCGACGGCATCGACGGCAACACCCAGTCGGCCGGGGCCATCGCCGACCCCACCACTGTGACCCGCGCCCATGCCTTCGGATTCCACCTGAAGGCGTCGCTGGCCGCTTTCAACGCCTGTCCCATGTTTACCGCGCTGGGCGACGCGGTTGTAACCGGCCCCACCGGCCACAACCTGCGCGACCTGCGGTTACTGATTGCCGAAAAGGCATAGGCCGGCCGACTGCGTTGGAAAACCGCTGTAGCCGGACACTAGCGACATTGCATGCTTACTTAGGATGCGCTGTGTCGGTTGGAGGCGGAGTTGGAGTTGCAAGCTCGAGAGGGAGCACATCCGCGCCCTTATCCTTCCGTGCGCGCAGAGCCAGATAATCGCCCAACACATTGCCCAGGAAGTTAGGAAGTTTCACGTCATTGAACGTAAACGTGGCCGCCCAAGCGCTATTCTCGGTGGTAATGTCCCGCTGAAACAGCAGCACGCCGCTCTTGCCGTCGTAGACTTGCGCCCGGAAGGTAATGTAGGACGATCCTGCTATCACCCCACCCCAAATGCGGGCTGCGGTAGATACGATCCGATAATTCAAGAGCGCACATTTGACAACCAGGTAAGGATCTTCCGGCGATTGGCTCTGCTTTTTTTCAACCGTCTTGAAAGCGCTGGTGCTGAGCAGGCGGCTAATGGCTCGAGTCTCAATGTTGGTCACCAGTGGTCTGGCATCTTTCTCCCATTGAGAGGGGATGGTGAAGTCCTCGAAGAGTATGACCCGATAGGCCAAGTCTTCGGCTTTGACAGCCGGGGCTACATCAGATTCGGCTGTGACATAAGGATCCCGTGGATTGGATGGTGCTGACTTCGATCTTGCGTACGCCAGCGGCGCACAGATCAGGCTGAGTGTCAGGAGCAGAAAAATCAGATGTTGCGCGGACCTATCATTGCGTTTCACTGTGCATATCCTCCGATGTTAAAATCGGCCTTCATTATACTTGTAAATGGGTTTATGTAAACATGGTCCATCTCTCTGCCGTCCGGCAACATATTTTCTGATTCAATCAACTCGTTTTATATCAATTAGATAGCTCGCACTTGGCGGAAAAACAACAGAGGCTAAAGCTCGGGATTTTCAGCCGCCTGTCGAGCCCGTCCCCTGCAACGCTCACAGTTTCTTTGATCGATTCTGAGAAAAGAACCGGGCCAGGCCCCGCGTTCGGCTGAAGCGGCTTCGTCCCTGTCGCAGGACACCCGCCCTATGCGGTACCATTGCTCTCACACTCGCTTCTCTGGATGAGGATCGGTTCGTGGTTCGAAAAGGCAAACGCAAGGCTGCCGGCAAGACGCCCGATATTCGCACCGTTGCCGCGCTGGCAAAGGTTTCCATCGCCACGGTCTCCCGAACCGTCAACGGCTCTTCGGCGGTCAGCGACCGCCTGTCCAAGCGCGTCTGGCACGCCATCGGCCAGTTGAACTACTTTCCCAATACTCATGCGCGCACCCTGGTCTCCGGCCGCAGCCGCATTCTGGGCATCATTGTGGAAAACATTATCAACCCCTTTTTCCCGGAGCTGATTCAGAGCTTTGAAGAGATCGCCGTAACCCACGGGTACGAGATCCTGGTGAGCTCCTCGAACGGCGACGCGGCCGTCCTGACCACCTGTGTGCGCCGCATGCTGGAGCGCAAGGTGGAGGGTGTGGCCGTGCTCACCTTCGGCGGAGAGGAGCCGGTGCTGGACCAGTTGATGCATCACAACATCCCCATGGTGCTGGCCGAGTTCAAGCTCGATGACCCCAAGTCCAGCACCATCCTGCTCGACTACGCCACCGGGATTCAAGCGGCCGTAAACCACCTGGCGGAGCTGGGCCATCGCAAAATCGCTTTTCTGGCCGGGCCGCGCAAGCTGCACTCGGCCATCACCCGCGAAAACGACTTCCGCGCGGCGATGGAAGTCGCCGGGCTGGCGATCCAGAAGAAGTGGATCATCGAATGCGACCACATGCTCAAGGGCGGCGTGGCCGGCTTCAAGCAGTTGCAGGAGTTCTCGACGCGTCCCACCGCCATTATGTGCTCCAACGACATGACCGCCATCGGCGTGCTGCGCGCGGCCTACATGGAAGGCCTGCGCATCCCCCAGGACTTGTCGGTCATCGGCCTTGACGACATCGCCTTCGCCGAGTACACGCTGCCCCCGCTGACCACCATCCGCCTCTCCCGCGCCGAGCTGGCGCGCGCCGCCTTCGAGGCCCTTCGCCAGCAGGCCGAAAGCCCCAAAAACCCCAGGATGCAGCGCGAGTTTCTGGTCTCCACCAGCCTGGTGGTGAGGGGATCGACGGCTGCGCCGGCGGAGGGCGGGCGGTAGCGAGCCCCTACCCGTTATAAGCCGGCGTACAATTCCGCTTTGGCAGTTGAAATCGTGGGGTAAGAACTTGGCCGTGAAAGTCAGGCCACTCCTAATTTACTTTGCCTTGGTGTTCACTATCACGTGGGGCATCGGCGCGGTATGCCTGTTTGCACCTGGCGTGCTGCCCAGGACCTTCGCACACGAACCCGCAACTGCGAATCCTTTGTTCTACATTGCCGTCTATGTACCCACCGTCACATCGCTCGCGTTGACTGCCATCTTCGACGGCGCCGCGGGACTGCGGAAGTTGCTGGCGCGTTTGATTCCGTGGCGCGCCGGCATTCACTGGTATCTGATCGTTCTGGTTGGCTACCCTGTGTTCGAACTGATTGCGGGTCAGGTTGCCGGCTTGTTTGGGGCTGCTCAGGGCCGCATTCCGAACTGGGGACATTTCTACTATGCTTTGATCCCGGCGCTGGCAACAGATCCGGGTCCTCTGGGAGAAGAACTCGGTTGGCGGGGTTTCGCGCTGCCCCGAATGCTTGAACGCTGGAAGCCGCTCCCGGCTACTCTGATTCTGGGCCTGATCTGGGGCGCATGGCACTTGCCGGCCTTCTTCATTGCCGGGCTGCCTCAGAATCGCATGGCAATTCTGGCGCTGGTTGCGGGTACGGTGTTGGTTTCGGTCATCGACACCTGGATATTCCTGCGAACTAAGGGCAATATGCTGTTGATGATCCTGGTCCACCTGGTAATAAACCATTGTGGCAAGATGCTGGGCATATCGTTTGTCACCACGGGGGCCGCTGGAGCCGTTCTCGCGCTCGCTATCGTGCTGGCGGGCGGGATGCGTGTCCCTGCAAAGGCTCTGGAGAAGCCTGTCACAACCTGAACGAGCGCTCCCGCCGAGTCAGCTGCCTGCCTTCGCCAGCTCTCGTGGAGTTCCCATAGATTCTCCGCTGCGCATGGCGGTAACCTCCGCGTGGGTCTCGTCGGCGGCAACGCGGCGGTTGGAGTAGATGCGCGGCTCGCCGAAGGTTACTTCGGCGGAGAAGCCGGCAACGCCCAGCACCTTCAGGAGATGAGTTACAAACGACTCATCGCCGTACCAGCACAGCTCCCGCTCCGGGGTGCCGTCCTCGAGCACATAGCGAATGGCGGCGGTGGTGATCGGCGCGCCGGCGGAGGTGGCGGGATCGATGAGGCGGGAGTGGAAGCGCAGCACCTGGCTGCCGTCGGTGCTGGTGCCCTCGGGAAAGAGCAGCACCGGAACCGGAAGTTTAAGACGTTCGGATATCTGATCGGCAACGGACATGGCGCTGGCCAGGCTTGACCGGTCGAGGAAGATGGTTCCTCCGGTGCGCGCCGCATTGCCGAAGTAGGGCCAGCCGCTGATCTCGATTTTGGCCACAAAGAAGCAGCGCATAGCCGACGATAGGATGAGGATGTCAAGGTAGCTGAGGTGGTTGGAGACGACCAGTCCATGGGTGGGCGGCCGGCCTTCAACCCGGTAATGGATGCCCAGGCCGGCCATGATCAGGCGGGCTGCTTGCTGGAGCCACAGGGCGCGGCGCTCCAGCGTGTAGGGACCGCGCAAGCGTCCAAGCCAGAAACGGAAAACGCACAGGGCCAGTACAAATCCCAGCGCCACAGCGCGCCGGATCGCACGAAAGCTCACGTTGTAAGCGGAGCCAGGAAGCGGTTGCGCGCCGAGGCCGAAAGCATTTTGAGATCGAGCAGTGTAAGGAAATCGATGGTGCCAAATTCCCGGTCCCAGGCCGGCGGGGCGCCGATACGCGCGCCGATGGCCAGGTAGGTCTTCAGCAGCCTGGGAACCTTCACCTGAGTTGGGCCCGGAGTTGGCAACGGCTCCGGCAACCATCCATCGGTCTGGCAGGGCGACGGCTGTGCCTGTCGGCCCTCTTGCTCGATGGGACAGGCGTAAGCGGCGGTTGGCACGGTCTCGAACTCCGGTGAAACCCGGTAGTGCTCAAGCTGGCGATACATCTGCCAGCCCTCCGCCGGGTCCTTTGAAGTCAAAGAAGAGCAACCAACCAGGTAACGCAGCCCCATGTCGGTAGCATACTGCGCGATACCCCTCCATAACAACGTCAGCACCTCCGGAGTGCGGTGTTCGCGGTCGATGGAGGCGCGGCCCAGTTCCAGAATGCCGGCCCGGAGCGGCTCATAGGGGGCAAAGCTGAACTCCTGCTCGGAGTAGTAGCCCAGGTTGCTTTCGGCGGTAGTTCCGGATTGCATCCGGTAGGTCCCAACGATGCGCCTGTCGACTTTATCCTCAACCAGCAGGTGCTCGCAGAAGAGGTCGAACTGATCGGTGTCTAGGCCGGTCTGATAGGAGCTCTCCAACCCCTCGCCTAACTCGATATTGAAGACCTTGAAGCGCAACCGGCAGGCGGCATCGCGATCATCCGCGGTCTGTGCCAGCCTCAGCCGGTAACGGCCCACCTCCGCGTGGATGCGCGGCTTGGGAGATATCAAGGATAGGGATGGGGCAATTGTGGGATGCGAGATCTCCACCAGAGCGGTGGAACCAAGGGCGAGTTTCTGCTGAACTCTCTGCCGAACGTCCGAGATCACGGGAGTAGTATCCGCCCGCCATTGTAAGAGGACTGTGAACCTGATGCAAATACGATGCAAATATTATGTTCAGCCTGTAACTCTGTGGTAACACCAGGGTCTCTCCCGGCCAGGAGAACCCCCGGTGACCACAGTAACTTGGATAACCAGAAACTAGGAGCAGCTTCCGGCGATGGATGGAATCACCAACACCTCGCCGCCCTCCTGAAAGCTGTACTTCACATTGCCCAGGCAGCGGATATCTTCCGCTTCAGTTGGTGTACACCCGCACGTAGTCCACCAGCATCTGCGAGGGAAACGGAGTGCTGGCGTTGGGCGAGCCGGGCCAATCGCCGCCCACGGCCAGGTTGAGGAGGATGAAGTTGCTTTGACCCGCGTCGAAGGGCCAGGCCGCGCCCGCAAGACCGGTGAGGTTCGAGGTCGTATAGGTGACGTAGGGCTGGGCGGGGTTGTCCACGTAATAGGCCACGCTACCGGGGCTCCAGATCATGCCGTAGTTGTGCCATCCGGCCGCCGTTAGCCCGCTGGGAAAATTGAAGACCGTGCCCAGACCCGTGCCGCCGGTGAAGCCGGTTCCATGAATCGAGCCTTCGTTCCAGTCCGGCGTGGTTGCCGCGTTGACCCGCTCCAGCACATCCATCTCGCCGCAAGCCGGCCAATTCACGGTAGCGATGTTGTTGCCCATCAGCCAGGCCGCCGGCCAGAAGCCCTGCGCCTCCGGCACCTGGGCGCGCACCTCGAACCGGCCGTACTGAAAACTGAACAGGCCCTGGGTCTTCAATCGCGCCGACGTGTAGACGCCGGCCGAAGGCTGCTGCGCAACGATGTGCAGGTAGCCGTCGGTTCCGACGTAGGCATTGGGATTGGCGGTGTTGCATGGAGACGCCGACGATCCCCAGGCGCAGTAGTCCTCAAGCTCGTTGTTGCCGAAGCCGCTGTTGCCGGTGTCGTAGGTCCACACCAGTGGATTGGGCTGGGCGTTGGCGCCCGTGGAGTTGGTGAACTCGTCGGACCAGACCAGCGTTCCCGAGGGGATGTTGGGCGTGAAGCTCTGGCTGGCGACGCCGCTGGCCGCGTGGCCCGAGGCCGTGGCGATGGCCTTGACCGTCAGGTTCGAGGCCAACAGAAACGGCGCCTGGTACTGCTGCGACGAGGTGCTGGGCGTCGAGCCGTCCACGGTGTAGTAGATGGTGGCTCCCGAGGTCGCGGAGGCCAAGCTCACCACCACGGCGCCGTTCTGCGCGGCGGTAGTGGTGATGGTGGGCGTGGCTGCCTGGGTTTGAGTCGAGGTCGTACCTCCACCGCTTCCGCCGCCGCATCCGGACAACAAAACACCCAACAAAAGAACCGCTGCCAGCATCGCCGCACCTGCCCGCATTCCGAAGTCTCCGCACTTGCGGGGGACAAGCGCAAGGCCCATCCTCCCGCACCCATCAGACCACCTCTGGAATCGCGGCGTCAAACGGGCGCGTAGGGCGAGGCAGCAATCGCCCTGAACTCCGGAACAGTTGCGTGCCGCTGACACGGTCTATGCATTTGGGGTGCGCGGTGCTCCCTGTTTTCTTTGCGATCGGGGAAACGTCTTGATAAAAAACGAACGGCCGGGAGCGCCGCTGCTAGATGCAGTTGCGCCCCGGCCGTTCGAGGAAGCCACACATGTTCTCAAATTGCCGTACTTCCAATGTTGCACAAACGGCAATAATTCTACGCAAAGCCGCCAACGATTACGCCACAAAATACTTGGCCTGCGGGTGATGCACCACAATTGCATTCGTGCTCTGCTCCGGCTCCAGGTGGAATCCCTCCGTGAGCCGCACGCCGATGTTTTTCTCGGGCTTGAGCAGGCGGAAGATCTTTGCCTGGTCTTCGAGATTCGGGCAGGCCGGATAGCCGAACGAATAACGGGAACCGCGATATTTCTGATGAAAAAGATCGGAGATCAGCGGCGAGTCTTCGCCCGCGATGCCGAGAAACTCGCGCGCCTGCTTGTGCGCCAGTTCGGCCAGCGCCTCGGCGGTTTCAACCGAGAGACCGTGCAGGTAGAGGTACTTGGTGAAATCGCCGGCCTCGAAGAGCTTTGCCGTTTGACGGCTGGCCTCGCTGCCGATGGTCACGATGGAAAAGCCGACTACATCCCGTTGGCCTGGGTCGCGCTGGGCCGAATTCAGCGGCTCAAAGAAATCGGCAATCGAAAGCCTACGGCCCTGCGCCTGGCGCGGGAAGGTAATGCGCTCCAACTCGCGCTCGGGGTCCTCGGGATCGAAGACGACCAGGTCGTTGCGGTCGCCCGCGCAGGGATAGAAGCCAATGATCGACTTGGGCTCAAACCAACCCGCGGCCTTTACCTCCTCTTTGAGATCAAGCAGAATGGGACGGTATTTTTCTTCTACCAGGCGCAGATAATCGCTCTGCGCGGCGGTCTTCAATTGCCATTGATTCTTGAACAGCGCGGTCTCGTTGAGATAGGGAAATATCTCGTCGAGCTGGTAATTCTTGAAGACGCGCGCGCCCCAGAAGGCGGGCTTGGGAACGGCCGCCACCCGCTTCACGACCGGCGAACGGCCTTCCGCGGTCAGCTCCACCAGCGTCAGTTCCGGCGCGGTCGCCTGGCCTTTGCCAAAGACCTTCACCGTCCTGCCTTCCGCTTCCCTGCTCTCGCGTACTGCTGCATCGCCTGAGGTGAGGTCGGTAAGAATGTGCAATCCGGCAAAGGCGTCTTCGGCATAAAAGACAGGGCCCGCGTACTCCTTGCGCAGGTCTTCCTCAACATACTTGCGGGTGAGCGCGGCGCCGCCGCAGACGACGGGCACAGTAAGGCCGAGCCGCTCCAGATCCTGGAGAACATACTTCATTTCCAGCGTGGACTTGACCAGAAGTCCGCTGAGTCCGATGGCGTC
>JBEKZR010000139.1:0-8281 GCA_049509715.1 Occallatibacter sp.
ATGGAAAAAATCGCAAACATCATGCCGGTGAGCGCCTCTGGATGCGGACCGTAGCGCCAGAAGGCAATTAAATTCAGATTGGCAGCGTTCAGCATCAGCTCGATGCCAATCAACACCAGAATGGCGTTGCGACGCGTGAGCGCCCCGGCCAGGCCTATCGAAAACAGCAGCGCGGCCACCAGAAGATAACCCGCAAGAGGCGTCATTTCTGCTCCTCTTTCTCGTGCCCAATTTTCTCGTGCATGGCCACAATCACCGCGCCAATCAGCGCGGCGGTCAACAGCACGGCCACAATCTCCAGCGGCAAAACGTAGCGGCCCACGAGCGCCACGCCAATCTGCTGTACTGTCACCGATGGCACAGCCGTTTCATGCGGCAAAACGCGTGCGCTCTGGAGCACCGCCCAACCTAGCACGGCAAAGACCGCAGCGGCGATAACGAGGCCGGCCAGCCAACTCCGGCTGAAGACGCCGTCCTTGGGAGTTTCTGAGCCTCTGGTAAGCAGAATCGCAAAGACCACCAGGATGGCAACCGCGCCAATATAGACAAGAATCTGCGCGAAGCCGGCAAACTGCGCGTCGAGATTCAGAAAAAGCAGAGCCAGCCCTGCAAACGCGACCGTCAGCGCCAGCGCGCAGTGCACCGTGTTCTTCAGCAGCACCGCGGCCAGTGCGCCGGCCAACGTCAGCCCCGCAATCGCATAAAACACCAAGCTCATCGCCAAACCTCACTCCGCATACCGGTATCTCCTCGGCCCCAAGTGCCCTCTGCGCATCCCCTCCCAGCCCATGAACGCATAAGCCAGCAGCAGAATCGCCGAACAGACCACCCACCGCTCCCACCCTTCGCCCAAAAATCGCCATAGCGCGGCCACCAGCAGATTCAGCAGCGTAAGCGGCAGCACAAACTTCCAGGCAAAGTTCATCAGTTGATCCTGCCTCAGCCGCGGCAGCGTTCCCCGCATCCAGATGAAGACGCAGATGGAGAGCATCAGCTTGGAGAAGAACCATATCCACGACGGAACCCAGCCCAGAAACGAGAATGGCGCCGACCATCCGCCCAGAAACAGCGTCGCGCCCAGTCCGGAGATAGAAAACATCGCGAGGTACTCGCCCAGAAAAAACAGCGCAAACTTGAAGCCCGAGTACTCCGTATGGTAGCCGGCCACTAACTCTGACTCGCCCTCCGGCAGGTCAAAGGGAGAGCGGTTAGTCTCCGCCGTAGTCGCAATGGCGTACATCACGAATCCGGCGAATCCCCACGGCGTGAAGATATACCAGTGCGGCAATCCCCAGGTGTAATGGTTTTGTGCGGCGACAATTTTCGTCAGCGAAAGCGAGCCGGTCATCATCACCACCGCCACGCTCGACATCAGCAGCGGCACCTCGTAGCTGATCATCTGCGCCACGGCGCGCATGGCACCCAGCAGCGAGTATTTGTTGCGGCTGGACCACCCGGCCATGAAGACAGCAAGCTCCGTGGATGCGCCCATCGCAAAGTAAAACAATAGTCCGGCATCCATGTTCACCAGCGTCATGTTGCGCCCCATGGGCAGCACCGCAAAGCCCATGAACACGGCTGCCACCAACAGCAGCGGCGCAAGAAAATGCACCGCCGCGTCCGCGCTCAACGGAACGATGTCTTCCTTGATCAGAGACTTGATGGCGTCGGCTACCGGCTGCAGAATTCCCAGCGGTCCCACGCGGTTCGGGCCGATGCGGTTCTGCATCCGCCCCAACCCCTTGCGCTCTATCCACACAGTCAGCGCAAACAGCGCTGGAAAGAATGCGATGATAGCAACCACGCTCAGCACCACGCCGGCCACAGGCTGCCATGTGGCAGGTAGAAAGCCCACCAGCCAGTGCTTGAGCAGAACGAAGATCTGGTCCGCTGTCTCGATCATGCCCGGCTTTCCCCTTCAACCGGCTTGGCCGTCGGATTGCCAGCGGCATTGCCGCCAGGCGCTGCCTCAGGTCCCGCCGGAGCCGCGACATTAGCCGCAGCCTTCGCCGCGGCAGCCTCGGCAGCCGCCTTTGCCTTGGCGTCAGCCTTGTCCTTTTCCCCGGCCAGCCGCGCGTCCACCTCGGCCGCCTCCGCCGGATGAATCTTGTGGTAATGCTCGTTCGGCTTGGCCAGCTTTTCGCGGTTCAGCAGCAATCCGCCAAAACGGTCCTCCGTGCTCAGCTCAAACTCCGTGTCCATCTTGATGGCTTCAAACGGGCATACCTCCACGCAGATCTGGCAGCTCATGCACACCGAGATATCGATGTCGAAGCGCGCCGGATAAAACTGCGGCTTGCCGGTAAAGTCCGGCTTCTTGTCCTTGCTCTTCTCGATATAAATGCACTGCGGCGGGCACTCCTTCTCGCAGATCTGGCAGGCCACGCAGCGCAGCCCGGCCTCCCAGTCCGCTCCGTCGTACACCAGGAAGGGAAAGTCCCGCGTCGCCTCCATCGGCGCAATCCGCTGCTCCGGATACTGAACCGTCGTCAGACGCTCCGCGGACACAAAGCTCCCCGCAAAGTTCCTTGCCGTCTCCGCCAGCCCCCTCAGTATCCCTTCGCCTAACAAGCGCGTCCTCCGCTCAGCTTCTAGCTGACAGCTGCCTCACCGATCCACTTCCCCCAGCACAATATCCACGCTTCCAAAGATCAGCACCACATCCGCCACGTTCTGTCTCAGGCACATATCTTCCAGAATCGTCAGGTTGATCAAACTCGGCGGCCTTACCCGGTAGCGATACGGATTCGGTCCCCCGTTGCTGATCAGATAAAACCCCAGCTCTCCCTTGGGCGCTTCGATCCGCCCATACGCCTCGCCCGGTTTGGGCCGGAAGCCGCGAATCCTGGCCGTCGGGCTCATCACCGGGCCGGGTTGAATTTCTTTCAGCGCCTGTTCCAGAATCTTGATCGACTCCCGCATCTCCAGCATCCGGATCATATAGCGGTCGTACACGTCCCAATGATCGCCCAGCGGCACGCGGAACTTGAACCGGTTGTAGACCCCGTACCCGTCCACCTTGCGAATGTCGTAGTTCACGCCCGAGGCCCGCAGCATCGGCCCCGTCACTCCGGCGTTCACCGCCAGTTCCGGCCGCAGAATGCCCACCCCCTGCGTGCGCGCCATCAATATCTCATTGGTCCTCAGCAACCGCTCGAACTCGTCCGCAAACCCCGGCAGTCCCGCCACCACCTTGCGCGCCGCGTCCAGCCACGCCGCCGAAGCATCTACGCGGCAGCCCCCGAAGCGCATGTAGTTGCACATCATCCGCGAGCCGGTGAGCCCTTCGAAGAGGTCCAGAATCTTCTCCCGCGCCTTGAAGGCATACATCAGCGGCGTCCCGGTGGCGCCCATTTCCTGTGTCAAAAATCCAATGGACGATGCGTGGTTCTGCACCCGCGTCAGCTCGCCCAGAATCACCCTCAGGTACTCGGCGCGCTCGGGAACTTCCTGCCCGGTCAGCTTCTCCACCGCCAGCGCGTAGGCCCAGTTGTTGGTCAGCGAACAGATATAGTCCAGCCGGTCCGTATAGGGCATCGACCCCAGGTAGCTCATTCCCTCGGCCAGCTTCTCGTGATTGCGGTGCAGATAGCCGAAGACCGGCTTCAACCGGATCACCCGCTCCCCGTCCAGCGCCACATCCATGCGGAAGACCCCGTGGGTCGAAGGATGATGCGGCCCCATGGCCACTTCCAGCAACTCCCCTTCGCCGTCCGGCACCATCACCGGCGGACGATTCCAGCCTTCCGGTCTCTCGGCAAGACTGGGTGCCCCAGGTCTCGATTCTGAGACCTGGGAATCCTCGACACTCATCCTGCTGGGTGCCCCAGGTCCGGATTTTCGGACCTGGGAATCCTCGACCTTCAACTCGCTCGGTTCTGGCGAAATCAATCCCGTCATTGGCCGGCCTCCGATCCCGCTGGACCAGCCATCGCCGCCTGCCGCGCCTCAGCCCTCCGCAGCACCTCGTCGTGAGCCGTCGGCTCGTATTCAAAGTCGTCCGGCTCCACGTAATCCCGCCGCATCGGGTGGTCCTTGAATCCCTCCCACATCAGCAGCCGCCGCAGGTCCGGATGCCCCGTAAACACGATCCCGTACAGATCAAATATCTCCCGCTCCTGAAACTCCGCCGACCTCCATATGGGCGTCAGCGAGGGCAGCTCCACCTGGTCGGTCCGATTCTCTGTGTGCATCCGAATAACCACCGGCCCGTGCCTTTTCTCAACCGAATACAGGTGATAGACCGCCTCCAGAGACTCCGGCCAATCTACCCCGGTCACATTCGAGAGGTAGTCTAGCTTGAGCTCCTCATCGTCGCGCAGGAACTTCGCCACCGCCAACGCGCCCTCCGGCGCAATCCGCAGCGAGTGCGGTAAGGCGGCGTTGGGATTGGGCGCAATCTCCACCACCGCCCCCGGCACAGAAGCTTCTATCGCCGCCTTGATCTCTTCCACTGTCTTCATCGTCTTGATACCAGCACCGTGTTCAGTTGACTACCTGTTCATGGCTTTGAAGAGCTTATCCATGGCCCGATTCAGAGGCCACACCCTTCCGTAGTACAAGCAGTATTCGTTGACTGAAAAAATCGGAACATCTGATGCAGACGGAATCTTCCCACCCTTGAATACGTCGAGTTTATCCCCGATACAGATTATTTGGTATCTATCATTGGGGGTGGTTCCTTCGTTTACCTCGTGTACAACGATTACAATATCCGCTTCGGTTGGATCCGCTGCTATTTGCAACCTAGCCTTAGTGAGCTTATCGGTTATCTGTTTCTTCGCCCTGGTGATATCCGGTACGTAGTAAGCACCTTGAGACTCTACAGGAGTTCCAATATCGAAAAGTACAGAGACCTTTTTCGCGGTCTTTAGTAACCCCTCCCCGTCAGTAACAATATTCTGCAACTGGCTAAAACAGATTACAGAGGTCGTTAGCACAAATATAGAGGTCAAAATTACATTTCTCATTGTGCTCTCCTTTTGAAACTGTGTTACCTACTTTGAAGATTCATCAACTGATCACTGTCCACTGTCATCTGTCATCTGTCATCTGTCATCTGATCACCACCGGCACAGGCCACACGCCCTTGTTCGACGCAGGCTCCAGATCGTGCTCTCCCTCGACCGGCACGGGAAACTCGCCCTGCGCCCCCGCGTCCAGGAACCGCGGACGATCCGGCCCGGTCAAATGTTGCCCATCGATCTTCTTTTGCAGTGTCATGAACGCCTGAATCAGCGCCTCCGGCCGCGGCGGGCACCCCGGAATATGCACATCCACCGGAATGTACCGGTCGATCCCCTTCAGCACGTTGTAGCCTTGCTTGAACGGCCCGCCTGAAATCGCGCATGCCCCCATCGCGATCACGTACTTCGGCTCCGCCATCTGGTTGTACAGCCGCACCACCTGCGGCGCCATCTTTTTGGTCACCGTCCCGGAGATAATCATCAGGTCGGCCTGCCGCGGCGACGGCCTGAAGACCTCCGCCCCGAAACGCGCCAGGTCATACCGCGCCATCGTCGTCGCAATCATCTCGATGGCGCAACAGGCCAGCCCGAACTGCATCGGCCAGATCGAACTCCGCCGCCCCCAGTTGTAGAGCTCCTCGATAGTCGTTACGAAGACGCCCTGCTTGCCCAGTTCGATCTTCAACCCCTCATCCATCGTCGCTACGCTCCAGTTTTCAGTTGTCAGTTTTCAGTCCCCAGTCCCTACGAACTGACAACTGACCACTGTTCTCACGCCCACGTCAGCACGCCCTTGGCCCAGGCCCACGCCAGCCCTTCCACCAGCATCAGCACAAACGCCAGCATTGCCACGCAGGCCGCCGCGCTCAGCCCCGTAAACGCCACTGCGAACGGCAGCAAAAACACCGACTCCACGTCGAAGACCAGAAAAATAATGGCGTATATGTAGTACGCCGAGTGGAACTGCATCCAGGCGTCGCCCTTGGATTCCAGCCCGCACTCGTAGATCGAGTTCTTTACCGCGTTCGGCTTGGCCGGGGAATACACCTTCGCCCACAGCCACGCCAGCGCCAGGGGCGTCAGCCCAAAGCCCAACGCCGCCATAAACAGAACTGCCAAAGATAAATATGGACTTGTGGCCATCTGCGAATGAAATCCTTCTGAATCAACGTACCAGTTCACGGGCCGTCCTGCCTAAGAAGATGCGCCGTTCCCGCCGCCCAGCTTCATTTTCTCCCCATTCATCCCACCCTGTGAACCGCCCGCTGAAAATCCCGCCTCTCAGCCGTGTCCGCAGGGTGCCCCAGCTTCACCACGTCTTTGTTCTTGCGGCTTCGGGGTCCTCAGCGACCGGGGCCCCCAGGAAGTGGTTTTTGCTTCTTGGGGTGGTAACGACAGGTTTTCGTCCGTGGGGTGGTCGTCGCACCGGTGGGGAAATAGCCGATCTCGTGCGAGCGGATAGCGAGCGTCTGCCCCACCGCAGGTGGCTCCACCTTTCGATGGAAGCACCCCAGCCCTCATCCCTGCTACCGTTCTTGTGTTCCCGCGGCCTTCCCCTCTGTTTCGCCGCTGGTCACCGACCTCTTCTCTGGGAGATCACTGGACCATGTCCGAGTCTGCGTTCAAGACCGCTCTGCGCCGCTGTCTGTTGACCGCCGTCCTCATCGCTCTGTCCCTCACCTGGGCCGTCCGCGCCGCTACGAATCCTGAAACGGCCCCTGCATCGCCCCAGGCTTCCACTCCCTCATCCACCACTCCGCCCTACTCCGCTCCCACCAGCATCACTGGCCCAACAACCCCCTTCCACGATTCCGTCGCCTTCCGCTACAACTACGCCTTCGGCAACGGCGCGCCCTTTCTTCCTTCCAACGCAACCTCATCCAACGGCCAGTTCCTGGATTCTAAGAGCTTCCCAACTGCCCAGTACTGCGGCCACTGTCATCAGGAGGCCTACCGCCAGTGGCGCCAGTCCGTTCACTCCAATAGCTTCCGCGCCCCCTGGTACCTCAAGAACGTCAACTCCCTCATTGACGAGAAGGGTGTGCAGTACGCCCGCCACTGCGAGGGCTGCCATAACCCTGTCGCCCTGCTCTCCGGCGATATGTCCCAGGGCATGCCCAAGGAGCGCCCCTTTCAGGACGAAGGCGTCACCTGCTCCACCTGCCACTCCATCGTCTCCACTGACTCGACCGGAACCGGCAGCTACGTCATGGGAACCCCCGCGGTCCTGGTCGATGAAGCCGGCGCGCCCATCACCACCCCCGTCTCCGACGCCGAAATCCTCACTCATCTCGACCGCCACTCCAAAGCCGTCATGCGCCCCCTCTACCAGACCGCCGAGTTCTGCGCCGCCTGCCACAAGGCCGCCATCCCCCGCACCCTCGACGACTACAAGTGGCTCCGCGCCATCTCCCTTTACGACGAGTGGCAGGGCGCCAGCTTTACCAAACAGTCTCCGCTGCCCTTCTATCGCAAGGACACCGTCTCCACCTGCCAGACCTGCCACATGCTCCGCGAGCCGCTTCCCGAGGGCGCCATCGACCCCGGCGCAAAGGACGGCAAGCTCGTCTCCCACCGCTGGCTCGGCGGCAACACCCTTATCCCCGCCTACTACAAATTCGACGAACAGGCCGAGAAACTCGCCGCCTTCCTCAGGAACGCCTCCGACGGAAAGGGCGTCTTCAACGTCGATATCTTCGCCCTCGAAAAAGAATCCGCCGCAACTGCGAACGCTGCGGCAGACCAAAAAGCCCAGACTCTCGTCGCCCCCCTTGGCCTGACCCCCTTCTCGCTCGCCCCCGGTGAAACCCTCATTGCCGACGTCGTCATCCAGAACAAAGGCATCGCCCACTCCTTCATTCCCGAGCAGCGCGACTTCTACGAAGCCTGGGTCGATTTCACCGTCAAGGACGCCTCCGGCAAGACTCTCGCCGAGTCCGGCTTCATCCAGCCCGACGGCTCGCTCGATCCCTCCGCCCACTCCTTCACCAACCGCCTCATCAACGCGCAAGGCGAGCTAAACGACCTCCACCAGATCTGGCACAACCGCGTCCTGGCCTACAACAACACCATCCAGTCCGGCCGCTCCCAGCTCGTCCGCTACCGCTTCCGTCTCCCCAAAAACATAGCCGGCCAAGTCTCCCTCACTGCCACCGTCCGCTACCGCCGCTTTAACCAGCACTTCATCGACTACGCGATCACTCAGACGGGCCAGCCGGAGCCGAAGCCATATCCCATGCCCATCATCGACATGGCCTCTGAAACCAAGACCCTCAACATCGGCGACAACAGTCCAGTCCCGCCCGATCCCTCCG
>JBEKZR010000014.1:0-24254 GCA_049509715.1 Occallatibacter sp.
GCGGCTGTTGCGCCAGCACCTGATGGAAAGCCTCCTGCTCTCAGCCGCCGGCGGAGCGGTTGGCTTTCTGCTGGCCTACGGTGTCCTGCAGTGGTTCGTGAGCGCGCGGCACGACATGGCTCGCGTGGAAGCGATTCATGTGGATGGAGTGGTGGCCGCATTCGCGGCGGGATTGGTCCTGCTGTGCGCGGCATTTTCTGGGTTGATCTCGTCGCTCTCCGCGAAGAGCGATCAGGTTCTTTCTTCGCTGCAGGAATCATCGCGCGCGCACAGCGCCGGACATGCCCGCGCACGGCTGCGCGCGGTGCTGCTGACGCTTGAAGTGGGATTGACGGTAGTGCTGCTGATCAGCGCGGGGTTGCTTTTGAAGAGCTATGACAAGCTGCGCTCGGCCGACCTTGGTTGTCTTACTCAGAATGTGCTCAAGATGAACTTCGCCCTGCAGTTCAGCCAACCGGCGCAGCGGGCCAACTTCTTCGACACGCTGTTGGCGCGGGTTCGGAATGTTCCCGGCGTTCAGGCTGCGGGACTGATCAATCCGGTGGTTCCCGGAGACGGCTACGGCGGAGACAGCGGCTTTGCCATTCCCGAACATCCCGCTCCGCCGCAGGGCAAGCTGCTGTACGCGTTGCATCGCTGGGCGGACCCTGGCTATTTTGCCGCGATTGGCATCCCAATTTTGCGCGGCCATGCGTTCGACGATAATCAACGCCCTGGGCACGCAACTGAGGTCATCATCAGCGAAGAGTTCGCGCGACAGAACTTTCCCGGCGAAGATCCAATTGGCAAACACCTCAGGACGCTGGGCCAGCGTCCGTTTGAAATCGTGGGAGTGGCCGGCGATACGAGCTACAGCGCCGGCGAGGCTGTGGAGCCGATGATGTATTTTGCGCTGGACGCGTCCGATGACACGAATGACGCGGCGCTGGTGATTCGCTCTGGCCGGGATGTAACTCAGTTCGCTCTGCCCATCCAGCGCATCGTTGCGCAGATGGACCGCGATTTGCCGGTGTCGAACATTCTGACCATGGACCAGGTTGTGGGCAGGAACACGCTGGATGCGAGCTTCGATGCGACGTTATTAGTGGTGTTTGCCGGGTTGTCACTGCTGCTTGCGGCGGTGGGGCTGTTCGGCGTGTTGTCATACATCGTGGCGCAGCGGACGAGCGAGATCGGCATTCGGATTGCGCTGGGCGCGCAGCGGGAGCAGGTTCTGCGGAAGGTGCTTCTGGATGGGTTACGGCCGGCGCTGTTGGGGCTCGCGTTTGGCCTGGTAGCCAGCGTGGGTGCAGTGCGGCTCATCCAGTCGATGCTGTATGGAACGCAGCTCCTGGACCCTGCCGTGTTTGCCGCGGTGAGTGCGACGCTGCTGCTGGTTTCGGGCGTAGCTTGCATCGTTCCAGCGTGGCGTGCTTCGCGGCTGGACCCCATGCAGGCGCTCAGAACGGAATAGGCGCGGGAGATGATCTCTCCTGCGCCCATTCGTGCTCTTTCAGTTGGTTGGCGGTATTACTGCGTGACCGGTTGCGCGGGCGGCGCCTTGGGCGCTTTCAAGTGGGGGGCGTTGGGCGCTGCGGGAGCCTTGGGCGCGGCCTCGACGGAAGGCGTCGAGGATGTCGTCGAGAATCCCGAGCCCTTCTTGATGCGCACATCGCCGTTCTCCGCGCTCAGAGTCACCTTCGCCCCACCGCTGCCAATCTGGAAGGTGACAACCTTGTTCTCGCTATCGCCAGTATTCGGCATCGAATAGTCAGAAACGATGTCGCCGTTGCGCGTCCGTGCGCTTATTGAAGCGGACGTGTTGGGCGGCAGAGTCAATTCCACGTCGCCCTTGCTGTTCTTCGCTTCCACGCTGTAGTTTCCGGCCGGCTCGATGGAGATGCGCCCGTCGCGGTCTTCCACGTAGCTGTCCCCGGAGATCTGGCTCAGGTCGACGTCTTTGGAGTGAGTTGTGACGCGGACTTGCCCCTTGGCCTCGGTGACGCGCAGGTCATCGGAGTTGAGGGTCAGGTCGCCGGGCAATGTAGCCACTTGCAGGTCGGTTACCGAGGTGTGCAGGTGCACGGGTCCGGAGACACTCTCCAGATGTACATCGCCGAGGATCTCGCCGCTCTGCGTGACCTTGCCCTTGATCTCGGAAAGGGTGAAGTCGTTCATGTCGCCGTCGGCGGTCAGGTCGCCGTCCACCTGGTGGGCGGAGAAGTCGTGCTTGCTGTTGGGGAAGTGCGCCTGGACCGAGCCCGCAATCGAACTTAGATGCACGTCTCCGTGCGAGGCGGTGACTCCGATGCCGGCGCCCAGGCCGGCGGCCGTCACGTCTCCCCTGCCGGCGCTGACCGTGACCTTTGCGGATTTGGGAACGGTCACGGTGAGGTTGAGGCGCCCGCTCGAGTTGCTTTCCGACTTGATGAGCACAGCGTTGCCGCTGACCTTCACGCTTGGCTTTTCAGAGTCGAAGATTCTCTTTGCATCCGTGTCCGAGCTGGCAAAGGCCACTTCGTGGGCCTGCACTTCGACCGTGGATCCTTCGCCGGCGGTAATGCTCACGTCGCCGCGCGGATTCTCGATGTCGATGCTGGCGTTGGCAGGGACCTGCGTATTCAGGACTTGCTGGTCGTTGTCGCGCTCGGGCAGGCCGAAGGAGTTGAAGAAGTCGTCTCCCTGGTCGCCAAACTGAGCGCGGAAGGGGCCCCACCAGTTGTTCCATCCAGCCGCGCCAAAGCCGATGATGGCGAGCAGGATGAGGATGCCCACAAGGCTGCCGCCGCGGCGGACTGGGATCTCGCGGTGCAGGTCGAGCGCCCACTCGCCGAGCAGGGCCAGTCCGGCGCCGATAAGCAACAGCGGCCACCAGTGGCCATACCAGGCCCAGAATTCGCCGGCGGCGATGTGGCCGGTAAGCACAAGCAGGGCGACAATGCCAATGCCAATGAGGATGATGGGGCCGACCACGGAAGGAACGCGCGGACCGTAGACACCCAGGTAGCCGGCCTTCCAGGCGTGGTGCTGAGCCTTCCAGGCTTCGCGCTGCGCGCGCCAGGCGGCTTTTTGCTGCTCGCGATAGACGCGCCATTGGGTCTTGGGATCGTAGGGCGGAAACGGGGGCGGCGCGCCGCCCGGAGGTGTGGTTGGAGGTACGCTGCTCATAATTGTCCTCCCTCGGATTCCTTTCTGGAGTCCTGTAAGTGAGCCGGAATGTTGGCCGCCGGCTGACCGGGGTATTGTGGAACGCCCGTTGCCGTCCTGGGATCAGGAGCGCCGGGATACGGTGCAGGTGAATAGCTGCTTTCGGTGGCCAGCGCTGCGTGCTCGGCCAGCATAATCACACCGAGCAGAATCAGCAGCAGTGGCAAGAACCAGTGCCAAAAGTGGTCAACCACGCCTGTCTGACGGAGAAGAGCAATCACTCCCATCAGCAGCAGAACGGCAGGAAGCCGTAGACGGCGAATCAGAATATAACGGTTCATTTGAAACCTCCATGCGAATCTCCAAGACGGCGAACGATCAGCCAGACGCCCAGTGCAATCAGCAGCAGCGGAAAAACAAACCTCATCTGCCCCACCAGAAACAACAGGCCCAAGCCAATCAGCACAATGGCGCCGATCGGCTCCTTGCGCTGCCAGGGAATCGGCGGCGGCGGCGCGGCCGGATCGACAAAGCCGGCTACCGGCGTGAACGGCGCCTGGTACGGCGATTGATAAGGCGGCTGGTACGGTCCCGCATACGGAGGCTGGTAGCTCCCCGTAGCCGGCCCAGCCGGCCCCTGCCCTGGTGGGCCAGGATTTACCGGAGGCGGTCCGGCGCCGGGTTGGCCCATAGTCCTCACTCGCATCCCCAGGTTCAGCCAGTTGCCCACCTCGTTCAATCCGAAGGGATCGGGCACCGGCTGGCCTTCGCGCAGCGCTTTGGCGGTGTGGAAGGCATCAAACGACTGGTAGAGGATCCAGGCCGCAATGAACAGGCCAAAGATCGGGTAGTGGTCGGTGATGCTGATGAGCACCGCGAAGACGACCACATGGATGAAACCTTTGAAAAACTGGCCGTTGTACATGGCGCCTACGCCGGGAATCAATCCCAGCACCGCCGCCGCCGAGGGGTTGGGTCCGCTTGGATGACCCGCCACAAAGGGCTGTTGGAAGGTCTGCCATGCTGTCCAGCAGGGCTCGCAGAGAATCTGCCCTCCAGTTGCGTTGCGCACGCAGCCGGCGCAGAGCGCCTTGCCGCAGCTCTGGCAATAGGCGGTTGCGCTTACACCACTGTGATTTACGCAGTCCATTTTGTGCTCCTTTCCTGTACTGCCGTTGCGGAGCCGCCGGATTGCGCGAGCCCGGGCCCCCAGCGATAAGTCTTTGTCGCTGGGGTGGAGGACCGGTCCTGAAACGTCAGGGAAGTCTCTAAAAAGTCAGTGGAATCGTTGAACGCCGGGTTAGCCGATTGCTGGGGAGGGTCTATTTGGAAACCCCCGCCCTTGCGGCCGGGAGCCTCTCCCGGAGCCTGTTTTGACTCGCCCGGAGCGGCCGGTTGGGCATCCTTTTGCTTCTGCCGGTTGTCGTTGTCTGTGCCCTCTCCCTCACCCTGTGTCGCGCGGCGCAGTTCGCGCATTCTGGACTCAACCTCGTGAACGAAGCGCAGGTGGTCGTAGTAGCGGATGATGGGGGTCGAAGCCATGTTCAACCGCCGCTCCATGATCGAGCGCAATGCGGTGGGGCGCAGATCGCTGAGGCGCACGCTGCTCAGATGCACGCCGGTCAGGTTGAGTGTGAGAGTGATGGAGAAGAAAGCCATAGCCGCAGTCATCAGGAGCCGGGGCTCGGCAAAACGGCGGGCCTGGCCGACGAGGCCGGGACGCTGCCATGCCGGGGTCCCTGGCGCGCGATCTCTGCGTGCTGGGGTGGAGACCGGGGGCATCTGCAACACGTTGCTGCCGCCGGAGACTAAGCCGAAGCCTTCAACCTGCCCCGGACCCGTCTGGGCCAGAATCCTGTCCAGCAACCCCACGGGAACCTCCGGTTCGGGCGAGAGGAACTCCAGCCACTCGCGGCCCTTCCGGGCTTCTTCAAACAGGGCAGCGCAGGCCGGGCAGACGGCCATGTGCGCGGTAAAGACCGCCTCGTCTTCGGGCTTCAGCAGCCCGTCCAGCGCATCGGCCAAAAGTGTCTCCCACTGCCCGCAGGCCGGGGAACTCGGAATGTTTGTGCGCTCTGCCATTTACATCACCTCCCGTTTATTACGTTCCAGCAGCCTCGCTAGTTCCGCGCGGCCTCTGCTGATGCGGGATTTGACTGTCCCTTCGGGAATGCCCAGCACCTGGGCGATTTCCTTGTAGTCCAAATCCTGCAGGTCTCTTAGAATGACGGCCTCGCGCAGCTCCAATGAGACCCGCGCCAGCGCATCCTGCACCATCTTTGCCAGTTCCTTCTGGGCCGCCGACTCGTGCGGCGAGGGACCTCCGGCGGTGAGCCGGTCCACCGGTTTGAGCTCCTCGGCAGACTCCCAACCCTCATCGAGTGAACCGGTTACGCGCTGGTTGCGAGTCCGCCGGAAGTTATCCACCAGCAGGTTGCGGGTCATGGTTGTGATCCACACTTGCAGGCTGCCTCGGCCGGTATCGAAGCTGGTCAGGTTCGAGTAAACCTTCAGGAACACGTCCTGAGTGAGGTCCTCGGCGTCGGCAGCGTTGCCGGTAAAGCGGTAGCAGAGCCCGTAAACACGCCGATGGTGGGTGCGGACCAACTCGGCCCATGCGCCGGAATCTCCGTCCATGCAGCGGCGGACGATTTGGGACCAATCGATCTCCAGCGGCCTAACCTCCACGCGCGCCGTTCGGGTGGCTGGCGCAGTTGCCGGGATCCCTTGGACGTGGCTTGTGGCGGGCGGCCGTTGAACGCCGATGTTCTGGGCCGGAGCCTCCAAAGTGCGCCGGAACGTCTTGGCCGGCAACGCCAGCCCCATCCCGTTCCAGCTTAATGTACCCACGTATTGCATATTTTGCTAATACGCGGGGTCTGTGAAAATAGTTCCCGGCTGGAAATCTCTCCTCCTTGCCGCGAGGATCTCCGGCGGCGTCTGGAAAAGGCCAGGCCGCGGGCTTCGACGGTATCCTTATCCGCTGGAATGCATCTCATAATTGCCGGTCCGAACCCGAAACGGCCCAGGAGATCCCCATGCCCAGCACAATTGCCCTGCGCAGCGCCATCCTTCCCCTGCTGATTGTCACTCTTTCGTCTGCCGGATGCCGCGCGGCGGCGAAAGCTCCCATTCCCGCCGCCGCCAGCGATGCCCCGCTGGCACAGTCGCCGGGAAAGCAGACGGCGGTCTTTGCCGGGGGCTGCTTCTGGGGCACGCAATCGGTCTTCGAGCGCGTCAAGGGAGTGCTGGCGACGACTGCCGGTTATGCCGGCGGATCGGCCGAAACCGCAACCTACGCCCAGGTGACCACCGAGACCACCGGCCACGCCGAATCGGTTCGCGTGGTCTACGACCCGTCGCAGATCACCTACGGACAACTGCTGCGGGTTTTCTTCTCCGTGGCCCACGATCCCACCCAGCTCAACCGCCAGGGGCCGGACGTGGGCACATCCTATCGCTCCGCCATCTTCTATACCAGCGAAGAGCAGCGCCGCATCAGCCAGGCCTACATTGCGCAGTTGGACGCCGCCCACGTCTTCCCCAAGCCGATCGTCACCCAGGTCGTGCCGCTGAAGGGCTTTTATGACGCCGAGAGCTACCATCAGGACTACGCGCTGCACAATCCGGACAATCCCTACATCCAGGTCTGCGACCGCCCCAAGATCGAGGCCCTCAAGCAGCAGTTTCCCGAGCTATTTCAGGATTACAAGGGCAAGTGAAGCTCATCCCCGCTTGAAGAATGGGCAGTTTCCGGCTTGGCGGTGACTTTGGCACTCATCGAGTTTTGGGTTCAGTCGATTTGAGGGCTTCTTCGAGTAGTTTCCGCGTCTTTGCGAAGTCTGCTTGCACGCGAGACTCAGGGTTTGTGGTAGTCGCAGCATCCAAAATCGTATGGCCGTTGCCGTCTTGCAATCGCGGATCGGCGCCACTCTTAAGAAGCAACTCGACTCGGTCCGCTTGCCCATTGAGTGCGGCCCAATACAGAGCTGACTCGCCTCGAAACAGGCAATTCACCGGGCTGCCTCTTGCAATAAGCTCGCGCATAACCTCAGTGCTGCTTTCCATTGTTGCAAGGGATAACAATGAGTCCTCCGAGTTTTCCGCCGGGCAATCGCGAGGAACATGGGCACCAGCTTGTAGAAGACGCAATGTCACAGAGGGATTCGCGTAGTCCCGAGTTATGGAAACGCTCAGCGCACTCGAAGCGAAAAACTCCACCTCGTTTGGGTTTGCCCCAGCTCTCAGAAGTGCATCAACGATGGGTGCGTTATCCGCATTCAAATCGGTTCGCTCAATGGCTTCGTAGAGGGCAGTCTTTCCGTCACTCGTTCGCTCCGCAACGTTTGCTCCATGTGCAAGTAATTCTCGAACCCTTGGAAGGTCATTGTGCGCGGTTGCATTCATGAGAGGCGTAAGCCCAGGATCGTCTTTATAGACCTGCTTGGCACTATAGTGACAGCCGACGAGAACACAGAGAAATGCCAGCACCACGCTCCAGAATCCAGTCTTGGAAGGCATACCTTTGACTATGCGGCACGTTTATCGCCCAGTCAAGTAGCTGTGCTGGACCGTATCTATTGGTAGTTTGTTGGTTACCCGAAAGTTAGGTGATTCCCTCCGCTCAGCCCAGCTTCACAAATCGCATGGCCGCCGAGTTCATGCAGTAGCGCAGGCCGGTCGGGGGCGGTGTCCTAAGTCGCGTCCGGTTTCTCTTCGAGATTGGGCATGCCACTGAAGATCTCGAGGGTCACCCCGAGATCGCGGTCCGTGCCGAGGTATGCGACCCTGACGCCTTCGAACTCGCCGCTGAGGACCTCATCAATCCCTCGTTTGGCCGCCATTGCCCGCATTTCGTCGAAGCTCTGAGCAGCAACGGCGATGTGGTGCACGCCCCCGCCTTTCTCGGCAAGGAAACGCGCGTAGATGCTCTTGTCATCGAGCGGCTCGATCAGTTCCCACTGCAGTTGGCCGACCATAGCCACCGCCAGGCGCCAGGAGCGCTCGACCGGCTGGCCGTATTCGTGCAGGCCCTTCGCGTTGCCGGGGTTAAACTCGTAGATCTTCCATGGACCGATCCCGTAATCGTCGACGTATTTT
This sequence comes from Occallatibacter sp., assembly GCA_049509715.1. Taxonomy (GTDB): domain Bacteria; phylum Acidobacteriota; class Terriglobia; order Terriglobales; family Acidobacteriaceae; genus Telmatobacter. The sequence goes on from JBEKZR010000014.1 coordinate 8,227, forward strand.
CGTATCGCCGCGTCCAAATTGCGCACCACGATTCCGATCTGCATCGTCTGGGTAAAGGCGGGGTCTAGCATCGTTGCGCCTCCTGCGCTCAACATTGCATCGCCGGTAATGTCCGTCAGGTTCGTAGGTTCTGTTGACGCTGACCGCGCAGCGTTTATTGATCCGAACACCACTTGGCGTATGGTCGCTTATCCGGAAACTGGGCAACTCCCACCGCTCAGGCCAGCTTCACGAACCGCATAGCCGCCGAATTCAAGCAGTAGCGCAGGCCGGTCGGGGGCGGTCCGTCATTGAAGACATGGCCAAGATGCGCGTCGCAGCGGCGGCAAGAGACCGCAGTGCGATCCATCCCCAGGCTTGAATCGCTGGTTTCCACTACGTTTTCGCGCGCAATCGGCTGCCAGAAGCTGGGCCAGCCGGTGCCGGAATCGAACTTGGTCTCCGAGCTGAACAGCGCCGTGTCGCAGCAGACGCAGCGGAAGATGCCCCGGTCGTGCAGGTTCCAGGTGTCTCCGGAGTAGGCGCGTTCCGTGCCAGCGCGGCGGGTCACCTCATACGAAATCGGCGAGAGCTGGCGCTTCCATTCGGCGTCGGACTTGACAATGCGGGCAACTGTCACCTTGCCGGTCTTCTTGCCGTCGGCCGCAAACTCCACGATGGTCACATTCGCTGGAGCATCCGCGGCGGAGACAAGCTGCGGTTGGATAAGACTCGCGCGGCGCAACGCCCAGAAGGCCGCTCCGCTCGCCGCGCCAGCTGCCAAAACGATGAATGCGCGCCTGCCCGGATTTGCCATCCCGGCTTCGCCAGGGGACGGTGAATTCTCTTGCAGAGGATTCTTCATGAGCCTTCCTTTCTCAAGTTGGGGTTAACTTCATCCGAAGGTGAATGCAAATGCCTGTGCGCCCGGAGCGAGAAATTCAATGCGAAACACACGATCCCGCGCGCCGCTCTTCTGCCGGATCAGTTGGTACAAGCGGCTTTCGGTCACCGTGCCGTAACCGTTCGCGTCGCAGTCTTCGCCGTGGTCAGTGCCGGGCGGTTTCCCGTCCAGCGTTACGCGAAAGCGAACCGGCTTACCATCGTTCGCCTGTCCCAGAACCAGATGAAGGTCGCGGGCATGAAAGCGGTAGACAATGCCGCCCGTTGCAGAGAGCAGTGTTGCGATCTGACCTTCGTCCTTCCATCTGCCGGTCAGCGCCCACTCATTCAGCTTGAGCCGTGCAGGGGCTCGATAGAACCGCGCATCATCCTCATTAAATCCACCCGGCGAGGCAAAATTCGTTGCGCGGATGTATCCGATATAGGTTTCAGGCGACTGCACAGCCTGAAGGTCCGGCGCGGCCTCCGCGCCGCTGGCGGCAATCTGCGTTGCGCGATTGGGCGGCGGCTGGTGGTTCCTCTCCTCAAGCAGGCTGCGAATCCACGCCTCGGACTCTTCATAGTCGCCTTCGCCGAAGTGGTGATAGCGCACGCGGCCGGCGGCATCGATGAAGTAATGAGCGGGCCAGTACTCGTTGTTGAAGGCGCGCCATACGCGATAGTCGTTGTCCATCGCTACGGGGTAGTCGATCCCCAGATCCCTGACTGCCTTGCGGACGTTGGTCTCGTCCTTTTCAAATGGAAACTCGGGCGTATGGACGCCAAGGACGACAAGGCCGCTGTCCTTGTACTTGCCGTACCAGGCGTTGACGTAGGGCAAGGTGCGCAGGCAGTTGATGCAGGAATAGGTCCAGAAGTCCACGACAACCACCTTGCCGCGCAGCGATTCCGCGGTGAGCGGCGGCGAGTTGATCCAGGCACTGGCTCCGGAAAGATCGGGCAGCATCCCCGGCACGCCGGCGGAGTTGCCGCCGGCGGACATCATCATGGCCGGATTGGCGTCGATCTTCACTGGCTGGGTTTGCGCATTGGATGGAGCAACGAGAGCAACGAGGCGCTGCTCAAGATGCGATGTGCCGGCCAGAGAAAGCCGCGTCAGTACGCCGCGGTCCAACCCCAATGCGGCGGCCGCCACGCCAGCCAGGACGGCCACTCCCAGGATGCGGCGAATCCACTCTTCCGCGCCGAGAGAACGCTTCATGGCCGCAAAGACGCGGCCTCCGGCAAGCACGGCAAGAGCCAGCGAAGTGGCGGCTCCGGCGGCGTAGACGAGCAGCAGGATTGCCGTGTGCGTGCTGGCGCCGCTCAGCGCAGCTCCGGTGAGAATCAGCCCCAGGATAGGACCGGCGCAGGGCGTCCAGAGCAACCCCGTCGCAATGCCGAGGACAAATGACCGGACGATGCCGGGGCTGGAATCGTGGTCCCCCGATAGCTTGCCGCCCAGTTGCACCAACGGGCGCGAGAGACGCTCGGCAAGCGAGGAGAAGAGCAGCGCAAGACCGAACAAACCGAGGAGGATAAGAGCGGCAAGCCGGCCAAACTGATTGGCGCGAACGGCCCAGGCGCCTCCCACGGTCGCTAGGCTGGCAACCAGTGTGAACGTGGCCGCCATGCCGGCCAGCAGGGGAAGCCCGCTTTTGAGGAACGGCTGATCGGAACGCGCGAAGACAAAAGGCAGCACGGGGAGAATGCACGGGCTGAGAATAGTGAGAATTCCGCCGAGATAGGCGAGGAAAAGCAAGAATATCAAGCCCAATGTCTCCTTCAGTCCTGTGCCAATCTCTCTTCCGTCGAGGCACGGAATGAGAATGACCCATGCACACGATGAGACGCCAAAGGGCCCTTAAAAGCTACAAATTATTGAAGTCACTCGGATTCCGGAATCAAACCGGCCGGGTCGAATGAGCGTCCACCAAAACCACCGATCCAAAGTGGCTTTTCCTAAGCGGGGTTAGAGCGCTGCCCTAATACCTTTGCAGGAACTCCGGATCGACGGGGTTTTCAAAGAGCGAGGCGTCGCGAGTGACGATGGTGAGCCCAGATGGAGTTACAAAGTAGCGGCGTTTGTCCTCGACCGGATCGTAGCCGATGACCGTGCCTTCGGGAATATGCACGTCGCGGTCGATGATGGCGCGGCGGATGCGGCAGTGGCGGCCGATGTTCACGTGCGAAAAGATGATGCTGGCGTCCACGTCGGAGTAGGAGTTGACGCGCACATCCTGCGAGAGCACGGAGTTCGAGACCGAGGCGCCGGAAATGATGACGCCGGCAGTGATGACCGAGTTGACCGCCATGCCCGAGCGGCCCGGCTCGCCAAAAACGAATTTGGCCGGCGGATACTGGCGCACGCGCGTGCGGATGGGCCAGCTCTTGTCATACAGGTTGAAGATCGGCGAAACCGAGCACAGGTCCATGTTGGCGTCGTAGTAAGCGTCCAGTGTGCCCACATCGCGCCAGTAAAGCGCCTGCTGCTTGTTTTCGTCCACGAAGCTGTATGCCATCATCTTCTTCTTGCCCAGCAGGTTAGGCAGAATATTGTGGCCGAAATCGTGCTTCGAGTTGGGATCCTCGGCGTCGGCGATCAGCGCCTTCAGCAGCACCTCGGTGTTGAAGATATAAATGCCCATCGACGCATCCACGGCGTTGGGATTGGTGGGCGAGCGGAATGTGGTCGAGGCCGGCTTTTCCAGGAAGCCCAGAACCTCCCCGGTCTTGTCCACCTCGACCACCCCAAGCTGCTTCGCCTCGTCCGGAGAAACCGGCAGGGTGGCCAGCGTTAGCTCGGCCTTCGTCTCCTTGTGCTGCTTCAACATGCGGCTATAGTCCATCTTGTAGATATGGTCGCCGTAGAGGATCATCACGTACTCCGGCTGTTCGCTGCCGATCGAATAGATGTTCTGGTAAACGGCATCGGCTGTGCCCATGTACCAGTTGGAACCGGTGCGCTGCATGGGCGGCATCAGCTCGAAGAACTCGCCCAGCTCCTGAGCCACAATCCCCGTCCACCCCTCGCGGATGTGCCGGTTGAGCGACAACGCCTTGTATTGGGTCATGATGAAGACCCTGCGCAGGCCGGAGTTGATGCAGTTGGAGAGGGTAATGTCAATGATGCGGTAGTGCCCGCCAAAGGGCACGGCCGGTTTGGCGCGGTCGCGGGTAAGCGGAAAGAGCCGTTCTCCTTGTCCCCCCGCAAGCAATACTCCAAGTGTGTCTCTCATAGCCGTTTGACCCTGCCTTCGTTCCTATGCTTGCCTGAAACTCCCCCACGCAAATGAGTGCCGCTATCCGTTACGGCATATTTTCCGGCGACAACTATCCATCTGCATCACCGAACGGTGGAGAATACCACACGCAGATGAAATTGGCAGCCCGTCCATTTGATATCGATGTTATTGCATCGAGGATGGTTGGCCCAAACACAAGCGCCAGGGTCCCCCGGCAAGTGCCGGGTTGGCCCGGACGGGTGGAGAGCCATGGTCCGTGCAACGGGTTCGTCCCTGGTGGCTGGGCTTGAGAAAAACACGGTTCGGCGAGGTGATTACGGAACCCACCCACTTGAAGCCGCCCGCGGAGGGCGCCCTTCTATCGCTTCTTCTTGAACCTGTACTCCACCCCGACCGAGATGCCGAAGTTCCAGTTGCTGCGCGGGCTTCCGGCCGCGGGCACGGTGGCGTAATTGAAGCTATATCGGGTAAAGAGCGCGTCGGGGGTGACGCGGAAAACCCAGCGCGCCGAGCGGTTCAGGTCGAAGTGGCCGCCGAAGATGGCCTCCGGAGCGACCTGGTTGGGATAGAAGTCCACTTCCTGCGGCGTGTGTGACCCCAGATGCGAGTCAAAGCGCGCGCCACCCACCAGCACATGGGCAATCAGCGCGCCGTGCTTATTGTGCGGCCCCAGCCACTCAGGACCGGCGGCAAACATATACTGGCTGACAAATGGTCCCTTGATGGGCGGGGCTGTGGCCCCGGCGCCGCTGGAACCCAGATACGAGCGCCCCGTGGCTTCCACGGCAAAGTGCTTGCTGAACCAGTAGGAGCCGGTCAGATCAAGTCCGCCGAGATTGGCCCCCTGATCCAGGGTCGGCCCAGCCATGATGTGGCCGTAGGCCGCGCCCAGCGAGGCGTCGAAACGGTTGTCATAGCGCACATTGGCCAGTGGATCGACAACAATGTAGGTGCCGTTGCCGGCGGTCGGGGCGGCGGTGCTCTGGGCCTGGGCGCAGGTTCCTGCACAGAGAGCCAAGGCGGCAAAGGCTGCGAAAGAAACTGAAAATCTTACTAGGAGACGCATCACCATCCAGCTTACAGGACCACGCCGATAGGGGACAACGCAAACCGGGCGGAATTTGTTTCGGTTACGGCTCGCAACGCTCGGCCCAGCGCGCCCAAATCAGGTAGCGCATAGTTTTCATAGTTTCGACGGATGCGGCTACGCTAAAGTAAGCCGCTGATTCCGGAGAAAGCGGGGGAGCGGCGTGCGCCCGCCACTCCAGCGGCAGTTGGCTGAAGATAAGCCCTGCGCGAGGCAGGTGGCTGGCGCTTGACACCACCTCCGCCGAATGCCAGCCGTGGGCGTTCATGATTCGCACCGCGTAGCAGGCGTTCTGGATGGTGTCTCTGGCCTCCGGTTCAACCAGGATTGCGGATTTCGGAATCCCTTGTGCGTGCGCGGTTCGCGCCATGACGCGGGCACTCACAAACCCGTGGCGGTCTACTCCCCCGGTAAGGATGAGCCGAGGGGCCACTCCACGCTGGTACTCATGCACAGCCTCGGTGACGCGGGCCAGCATCGTAGGGCTCGGGTTGCCGTCGGCGTCGGCTGAGGAGCCCAACACGACGATGGCGTCAAAGCGGGTGAGCGAAGTGTTGGAGGCGGGCGCAAGCTGGCGAGCGATTGCCGCCCAGGCCAGCAACGCCCCCACCAGTCCAACTGCGGTTAACACCCAACGTCTCAACCAGTTACGTGGGCGCGTGCGCGCGGGCCGGGGGCGGGATTTGTGCGCGAGGGCTGGCCGCCGAACTCTCCCCGGCGGTGGGGTGTGGGTCAAAGGGAATTCCCTCCAGCCTTCACTATAGCGCGAGGGCTGGAGGGTGGAGACTTGTGGGCGGAATCAACCCAGATCTGCGGGAGAGCCCCAGGCGGAGAAGACGAAATCCTTCAATGGTTTACGCTGGCGCGGAGCGAGTTCTTGGGCCAGCATGCGTTCGTTGCTCAGGGCGGATGGCTCGCCTTGATAGCCGAGAGCGATGACGGAGCCGAGGGCGTATGTATCTGGTATTTCAAAGGCTTGGCGTGCGGCGGTCTGGTCGTAACCGGCCATCTGGTGGGTGGAGAGACCAAGCGCGGCGGCCTGCAGGACAAGGTAGCCGGAGGCTGCTCCTAAATCAAAGACAGCAAAGCCGTTGGGGGTGTCGTTGTGGGAAAACTTCGTCTTGGCCGCGCCCAGGATCAGGACCGGGGCATGAGCCGCCCAGGCTTGGTTGAAGGGTAAGAGAGAGTCGAATATCTTCTTATAGGTCAAGGAGTTGCGTGCGCCGACGAGGAATCGCCAGGGCTGCTCATTGTAAGAGGATGGCGCCCAGCGGGCGGCTTCAAAGAGTTTGGCCAGGTCGGCGGGGGCTACATCGCGGCCGGAAAAGGAGCGCGGGCTCCAGCGGTGGTGGATCACGGGCAACACGCCATCGACAGCGGGAGCCTGTTTCAAGTTGTTGACTTCACTGGCAGATAGGGTCATAGAGGGGGTTCCTTAAAGGAAGATCGAGGGCGAATCGGCTACCATGGTTTGATTCCAGAAACGGGGCGGAGGATTCCCGCATCCGCCACGTAAACTCCAGATTGAGGTCTCTTGCACCCCGGGCGCCGCCAGATCTGCAAAGACACATTTACTCTGGTTCCTCGCTATAAGATAGAAGGCGCACACCTTCGCCCTCGGGAACCCCCAAGGCCGCAATTGCGTATATTGGCGACAGAAGCAAGGAGAACCAGCCATGAGCAGCCAACCGTATCCCAACCCGCAAGCCATCTTTTACCAGCAGTATGAGGCGGTGCGCCGCGACGAAGTCGTAGGCATTCTGCTGGCGCTGTTTCTGGGCGGCTTCGGCATTCACCACTTCTATTTGAGGAACACTGGCCTGGGTATTCTTTACTGCTGCTTCTGTTGGACGCCGATTCCCTGGGTGCTGGGCTTTATCGAGTGCTTCTTCATGCCTGGCCGGGTGCGCGAGTTCAACGCCATTCAGGCGGCGGGGATTGCGGCTGCGCTGGGCATCATGATGCCGGGATGGGGCCAGCCGCTGAACGTGACCGTCAACATGCCGCCTGCGGCGCAGCCGGGAACGCTGGTCGCCTGCGGGTGCTGCCAGCAGACCAATCCGCCGGGTGCGCGGTTCTGCTCCGGTTGCGGCGCGGCGCTGGCGTAGATTACTGTGCGCCGGGTTGCGCGGTCAGCGGCAGCGGCAATTCGATCACGCCAAGCTGGTTGCTCAGATTGTCGCGCACGCCCACGCGGATATAGCGGGCGGTCACCGGAACATCCACCAACAGCCGATAGCGGTAGCCGCTTTTTTGAGACGCGGCCAGCGTCTCCGGGGTCAGGGTGCTACGAAGCTGCATGCGCGTGCCGTTAAGGCGCTGCCCGCCTGGCCCGTAGGCCAGCGCCGCAAACTCCATAAAGAGATGTTGACCTCCATTCTCGCCGGGAGTCGTAGTCAGGCGGCTGGCGGGCACCGCAAAATCCACCGCATATCGCTCTACATCGATTGGCTTCACCTCCGGCACGCCCTGAAACTTGGCCAACGCGGCCAATTGCGCCGGGGTCGCCGCGGCTGACTGGCTGGCAGTCAAATGGGTGAGGAAGGGCAAATCTTCGATGTTGGGGGTTCCCAGCATGAGCGCCACGCCGAGCGAATCCACATCGTGAGCCACGCCGGCCAGGTCGTCTGAGAAATAACTGCGCCTGTAGGAGACCTCGTAACCGTGCCGGCTGAGCTCCACGCGAATCTTCCTCAACTGGCCGTCGAATTTCTTGTTGGAGGGATCATAGGTCAGCGTGTAGTAATCGCTGCCTTCCTCCACGGCCTTAGCAAAGGCTTCCTTGAGCCCGTTGGTATTGAAGAAGGCGGTACCGCCGGTCTCAGTCGCGATGTTGGACAGGGTGCCGTGCTCGGCGGCCTGCGATGCGGTGAACTGCTGCTGTTGGCGGACGGCCGGGTTCACCTGTTCGGGGGTGTTGCGAACCCCGCTGCCAGTGCCGTGTTGTTGAAGATTGATCCGGCTAGAGGCCGAAAACACAGAGTTGTTCATCAGCCCGCGCACGTCCACGGCATACACCGCCGTATGGCTCAGGTTGAGCAGATCGGCGACCTTTTTCTGGCCGGCGCTGTAATTGCGCAGACTTTGGTAGGCATTGGAATCGCTCGTTTCCGGCAAAACCGACATCGGAAATGACGCGGAGAGCCAGAGAAGGTTTTTTCGCCCGGGGAGCGGCATCAGGAACTGGGCAATCGCGGTAAAGGCATCTTCCGTGATCTGCACCTGCTGATCCTGGCGGAAATCGCGCTCGTTGTTCTCCATCTGGGTAAGCAGTTCCACGGCTTGGGCGCCGATGGCGTCCCTGGGGTCCAGAGCAGCGGCCGCTTTATCGCTTTGCTCGTGAATATCCTTGTCCGTGGCATCCACATAGCTGGCATGGGTGGTTGCGTTGCGGCCGTTGGCAGCGGCCAGCAAGGCCTCCTGGTTGGCGGTAAATCCCTGCAAAAGCACCAGCCGGTTGCCCAGGACAAAGATGGCGTATCGCCCCGGAGGCCTGGTCTTGAGGAAGGCGACCAGTTGATCGTGGGCGTAGTGCTGGTACTCCGGCGCCGTACTCAAGAGATCGTAGAGGATCACGTTGAGCGGGCCGGACGCCTTCGGATCAGGAAGATTGGAAAACGTGTTGACCGGCAGCGCAGGCAGCGCCTCAACCGAGGGATGTGCCTCTTGGTGCTCCTCGAAAGAAACAATCTGCTGCTCGGCGCCATCTTCAAAAATGCGAAAATCGCTCTGCTTCAGTCCCTGAATCGGCTGCCCCTTGCCGTCGGTAACAGTAATGTCTTCGATAACCCTCCGGGTCTCAACGTGCAGCACGGTGCCGGTGTCTGCGGGCTCAGCCGGCGTCTGCGCGCCGGCAGGCAGCAGCAGGATCAAAGGAAGAAGGAATCCGGCGGCAAGAGACTCCGTATACGTTTTCATGATGGAGCAAACTCCTCGACCGCCCATTCTAGCCGAACGCCCCAGCCGCATCCAAAACAGGAGGAACTTCACGCGGCGCGCTTCGGCAAAGTCGTTGGCTCTCCAAAATGCTACATATTCCCATGCCCGGCACGCATTGATTCGTTGAATTGCGGCTTGGTAAAGCTCAGCGCGGCTTCCAGCTTGGCCTGGTACTCCGGCGCGCGAGACAGCAGTTGCGGCGTGGCCGCAGCAAACTCGCCCTCCAGCTTGAGCAGTCCCTCGCCGGCCTTATCCCCGGCCATGCGCAGCAAATCGGCCTCGGTCGTATTCAGGTACTGCGCGTCCCTCGGGTCGGCGATCCAGACTGGCTGGCGCGAGCCCAGCACGCCGCTGAGCCAGTAGACCTTGCGCAGCAGGTACTCCAGACGCTCCGCATCGTTGGTCTCGGTGAAGAGGAACTTCTTCTGCCAGCGGCTGTAGTAGCGCGTGGTCACCGGCACCGGCTGGCGGTTGCCGCTCTTGATGAATTCAAGTTGGCCCAGGTCCACCGTCTTGCGCACCGCGTTGTAAACGAAGCTCTCCGCATAGGGCTGCTCCATGGCGGGTACGATCTCCGCGAAGGTCTGAGTCACCGAGGCCGCGACCTTGGCGTGCAGATTGTGCGCCCCGCCGTCGGCCAGGCGCACTTCGCCGTGGACGATGTAAGTATCCGCGCCGGAGGTGGAGCGGTGGAAGGGCCACTGGAACTGGCCGAAGGCCACCGGCAGGCCGCCCAGCGTGACGGAACATTCGGGGCGGGGATTGCGCAGCCGCTTGGCCTGGGCGGCCAGGTAAGCCGTCATCGCGGGCAGCAGGTGAGGCTTGTCGAATTCAAATGCCTCGCTCAGTTGAAGTTTGAGCGTCCGGCCGGCAAGCTCCGCGTCAGTCAGGCCCATACCAGCCAGACCCAATTGGAAGACCGCCGTGGGTCGGCCGTGAAAGTCCGTGCCTTCCGTGGCGGAGACGAGAAGCAGTCCCGCTTGTTCTGCGGTCGCTTCAAGAGAAGTGACGAGTGTGGACTTCAGCGCTGCGGTCATGGGAGGGGAATCCTGCGTTGGGGAATCTGTGCATAGTTATTCTAAGGGAAGAGCCGGGCAAGCGTCGCATTTACAATAGCAACTGTGCAGCCAGAATCGTCTTCGCCCATCATTCTCGCCGAAAACCTGACCAAGGTTTATTCCACAGGCCGAATCCAGGTCACCGCGGTGCGTGGGCTCTCGCTGGCCGTCGAGCGCGGCGAGTTTGTGGCCATTGTCGGCCCCTCGGGTTCGGGCAAGTCCACGCTGTTTTACCTGCTGGGCGGGCTGACGCAAGCCACAGCGGGGCGCGTGGTGATCGACGGGGTGGATTTCGCCTCGCTCTCGGACGCCGAGCGCACCCGGCTGCGCAAGCACCGCATCGGCTTCGTCTTCCAGAAGTTCAACTTGCTGCCCACCCTTTCAGCCATGGGCAATATCGAGATCGCGCACTCGGTGAGCGGCAGTAAGGAGCCGCTGGACCTCGCGTATCTAGACCATCTGAGCGATATGCTGTCGATTCAGGGGCGGCTCCCGCACCGGCCATCGGAGCTGAGCGGCGGCGAGCAGCAGCGGGTGGCCATTGCGCGCGCGCTGATTACGCGGCCGGCCATCGTGCTGGCCGACGAACCCACCGGCAACCTGGATACCAAGAACTCCGATGCCGTGCTGCACATGCTGCTGCGCTCGAACCGGGAGCTGGGCCAGACCACTCTGATGATCACCCATAATCCCGAGGCGGCACAGGTTGCCACCCGCATTCTGCACATGCGCGACGGGGAAATTGTGCATGAGGAGACAGGTTCGCGGCCCGGGGTTGCTTTTCCAGCCTCAGGCGCGGTCTTGCCGGGCCCAGGCGCGGCGCTGCCTGCCGCAAATACGGCCTCGGGCGCGGTTTGACCTCATTTCGGCTGCCCGGTATACTCAATTCTGCACCAAGCGGGAGTAGCTCAGTGGTAGAGCATTGCCTTGCCAAGGCAAGGGTCGCGAGTTCAAATCTCGTCTCCCGCTCCATTCCGCCCTCCGGTACAAGCCGGGTTGGCTACGGCGGCATGGAACGATCCGCACGTATTTTGAGGCAGCCCTGCCAAGGCGCGGTACCCAAGTGGTAAGGGAGAGGTCTGCAAAACCTTTATGCGCCGGTTCGATCCCGGCCCGCGCCTCCAATTCCTTCAATAACTTCGACCCCATGGAGAACACAGGCCATCTCAATGCTGGGTTGATCTCCCGCACCCCGCCGTTGATCGACTCGGAGGCGCCTGCGCCTTATGGTTCAAGCCAACCGCGGGAAACCCGGATGCCGGCAAAATCCCTATTTGACAGGGTCTTTCTGGCGTGTGGCTTTCACGGCCGATAGAATCCCAATGCCGATGAGCACGATCGCGCCCGCGGCAATCCAGTGCGTGGGCATATGCATCAGGTGCGCTGCGTAAACCAGTCCGCCGATCAGGATTGCGAACCCGGCAGCGTATATTCCGAACGACATACTATCTCCTCTGGAGCCAATCGCTGCTTGCATCCGGCTTTTCGGACGAGTGAATTCGATGCGGCTGCCCGCCGCTCACGCCAGCAAGGCCCGCCTGGCGGCTCGTGCCTTGCTGGGTGGGGGATCGAGCAGCTTGGGACGGGATGAGTTCTCCTCTGGCAATTGATCGTGCAGAACCGTGTCGAGCAACAACTTGTGAACCTGGATGTGGCCGTTGTAATCGATATAGCCGAGCTTCCTGAAGCGGTTCATGAAGAAGCTGACGCGTGACCGGGTCGTGCCGATCATCTCCGCAAGCGTCTCCTGGGTAATCGCTGGAATCTCCATCTCCGGCTCACCCGGCTTATCGAATTGCGCCATTAACAGGAGTATCCGCGCCAAACGCCTTTCGCTTGAGTTGAAGAGCTGATCGACCAGATCCGCCTGGGTTCTCATGCCCCGGTTGAGGGTGAACTGCATGAAAAAGTCGGAGAAGGCGTGTTCCTCGTGCAGAACGCGAAGCATCCGCTCCTTCGTGATTTCAAGCACCGCACAGACGGTCATGGCCGTGGCTGTGGTGGTTCGAAGCGGGTCCATTCCGACCATCGATTCCTCGCCGAAAAAGTCTCCGGCGGCGAGAAGCGTAACCGTGGCTTCTTTGCCCTTCTTCGAAATGACGGTGAGCCTGGCCCGTCCAGTCTGGAGATAAAACACGGAATCGGCCCGGCTTCCCTGGGAAAAGAAAACCTGCTTGGCCCTGAAACGGACAATTTTCCGTCCCGGCCCTTCGCTCGCTAGATAAACGGCCGGATCAAAGTGCTTCTTCGCGACTCCATCCATGGGGAGACCCCCTCCTGAAGACGTTCCGGCCGCTGATTTGACACATGCGCCGGAAATGGCCCGTGTTTCCGTTCCACAGCGCGCAACAATCCGCACCCTGACACAGCTTCGCACCGCCCACCGGCGATAGTCTGAGCAATTTGACTCAGTCCTTGCATCCGCCTGGCAGCCAAATGAAGCGCCCCCTGGAATCGTCCATTCCCGCTCCGAACGGGCAGCCGGAATCCGCGGCAGCCCCGATCCGTACGATTCGTCGGCCAAACGGTACCATCTGGCGCGGCAGTCGGTGTGATCCGGGTCACAGTGCCCCGGCTGAAGGCACGGTAGCCTCGATCTGATGAGGTACGTCGCAGAGCGAGTGCCCGGCAACAAGCCCCCGGAATCAAGCAAGGAGCTTTTCATTATGGCTTATGTCGTAACCGATGCCTGTATCAAGGATTTTGTCTGCGCCGCGGAATGTGCCACCGCCGCCATTGCGCCCACAGAAGGGGATCCCGCCGCCGCAACCGTATCCCAGGTGTTCATCAACCCCGATGAGTGCATCGACTGCGGAAACTGCGCCAGCATCTGCGCCCAGAACGCAATCTTCCCAGCCGACGATCTGCCACCGGAAAAAGCGCACTTTGCCGGGAAGAACAAGGCATATTTCAACTGATACTCTATGTGCCGGTTGCTGGAGAATGCACAGGGCAATGGGCAACGCGATCGGTCCCCGCGGGCTGCTTGTCGGCCGGGGAACCGGCTGTCGATAGATTGCGGCATTAGGCTTTGATCTGAACTTGCACAGATTGCCGGAAATCCCGTCTGCGTAGGAATGAATATCCAGTCTCCTTCGAACTGAACAGTAGACCGATCACTCTGACGTTTGTCCGCGGTTCTTGGCGTGGTTCTCGAACGGGAGTGTGCGTCGCGGAGGAAAAACCATGTTCAGCTCGCTGCCCGCCCCCATTCTGCTCGACATTTACATCTTCTTCACAGCGCTGGCGTGGAGCCTCGGATTCCTCGTCGCCGGGCTGGAGGATGGAACCAGCCGCCAGCAACTTTTTTTCGCCACAACCCATGTAGCCGCATGATCGCGGTACACTGAAATCTGTATAGCTTCGAACCGAGGGATTGGCTAAAGTATCTCCCGAGCCCATGTGTGGTAGAAAAAGAAGATGGCATTCAGTAGGGTTGAGCCGTTTTCATACCTTGGATTGCCTTACATTGATTCGAGAGATGCCGCCGGCCCCGCATTCACTTGCAGAATAAAGGCAAGAAGTCGACAAACGCCCTGACCATCGCCGCAATGGAGCCTAGTTTACCCAAGCCGATGACGCGGGTTTAGACCCAAGACCGCTCTCTCTCGCCCGCGGGCGAGAGGCGCGGCATACGGAGAAGAAAATCATGAAATCGACAAGAGCTGCCCAAAGCAGCGTAGAACTCAGCACCCTTAGCATTCCCGACGCGGAAGAGATCATTGAAGAAGCATTGAACGATCTGGGGGATTCCGCCGATCCCGGCCTGGCGCGGGCCTTGCACTTTCTGGCCCCTCCGGGCTACCAGGCGATCGTCGAACTGTGCAGCGAGAACGGCCGCAGCAAGCGCCGCAATGCGTCGGCTGAAACCTGGTCGCCGGAAGACGACGAGGTGCGCATCTACTTCGAGCGCATCGGCGATGGCGAGCCTGCCCCGCGTGCCGCCCGCGCGCCGCGCGCCGTTGCCGAGCCTGTCTTCGACGACGAGGACGACGACAGCCAGGAGGCCGTGATCCCCGCCGACCTGGACGCCCGCGTCAAAGAGCTGTGCGCCGCGCTGGCCGAGGCCGAGCGGGGCGGGCACGCCTTCATCGCGCTAAAGTGGTTCCGCGACTCGTTTTTGCCGCGCAAGGCCTTCCGCTGGAATCAGCATCCCGAGTCGCGCCAGGCGGTCCTGGCTGAGGCTATCCAGCGCGGCGTCGTGCTCACCAGCAAGATCGCCAACCCCAAGACCCCCGCCTATCCCACCACCACCATCCGCCTCAACCGCGCCGAGGCCGGCATTCCCGAGGAAGCCCAGCGCTTCCATCCCGTCGCGGTCCATGGCGACTCCATCGCCGAGGCCATTGAAGAAGAACGGGGGAACCTGTGAGTTGCTACTTCCTTGAGTCCACGGCCTTCGCCAGGCTCTTTGTGCAGGATCAGGGGACCGGCGCCCTGATCCGCCTGATGGAGGCCGTCGAGGACAACCGCAAGCTGATTTCAGCCTCCACGCCGCTGGAGGTTTACGCGGCCATCCGCCGCCGCGAGCGGGCTGGCGGCATCTCGGCGGAAGACTCCACAGCCGCTCTCGACAGTCTGCGACTTGAAGCCGCGCGCATGGTGCAGCAGCCGCTCAATCCAGCCGTGCTCGAAGCCACCCGCCAGCTCCTCGACCGCACCACCCTGCGCTGGCCCGACGCCCTGCAACTGGGCTCAGCTCTCGTCGCCCGCGATATGTTCCAGGGCACGGAAATCATCTTCGTCTCCGCCTCGCCGCAGTTGCTCGAAGCCGCCAAGGCAGAGGGCTTTCACGCCCTCGACCCAGCCAAGGAAGCGGACGAACCGGCAAGCGAAGATTGAAGTCGTTCATTCCGTTCAGGACTTGACTCGCCGTCCCGCCCTCGCTCCGGCGGGAGTATCATGTGAGCCGTCTCTGAAATTGCACGAGGAGTCGCTGCTCACCATGAAAGTCCCGAACATCCATCCCGCCCTTGAACCCTTCCCCAACTGCCCCGCCCTCGACGGCTATCACTGCGTCACCAATTCACTGGCAAAGATATTTCATCATTCTGGCCATCCGCTGTCGGAAGACATGCTTCTCGGTCTTGGCGCTGGAATGGGGTTTATTTATTGGCAGATGAAGATGGGAGCGGGCACGTATATCTTTGTTGGCGGCCGGGGAAACGGCAAGAACTTTTATAAGGATCTGGGCGCAAGAACCGGCGTCGAAATCCGAGAAGTTACCACTTCAAGCGCCAAAACGGCCGAAGCCGGCCTGCTGCGGGAGATGGCGCAAAAGAAGCCCGTGATGCTCGGCGGCGATATGGGCTTTCTGCCCTGGTTTCATTTCCCGGAGGACTACCACTTCGGCGGCCACGCCTTTGTGGTCTGCGGCTACGACGGTGCCAAGACGGTTCTGGCCTCTGATATGGACCCGCGGATGGCCGGACTGAAGAAAGGATTCTACGCGCCTGTCACATTAGAGCAGCTCGCCAAGGCCAGAAGCTCGCCCTACAAGCCTTTTCCGCCGAAGAACCTGCGGCTGGAATTCGACTTTACCGGGTTTCGCAATCCAGGAAGCAAGGAGATCGCCGCGTCCATCGCACAAACCGTCGATGCCCACCTCAACCCGCCGATCAAGAACTTCGGCGTCGCGGGACTGCGCCATACAGCCACCCAGTTATTGCAGTGGCCGAAGATCTTCCAGGACAAAGAACTGCGGATGAACTTGTTCAATCTCTATGTCTTCATCGAAATCGGCGGCACCGGCGGCGGTTGCTTCCGTCCCATGTATGCCCGCTTTCTGGAACAGGGCGCAAGGATCGCCGGCAAACCCGCGCTGGCGAGCGCCGCGAG
>JBEKZR010000140.1:0-8218 GCA_049509715.1 Occallatibacter sp.
GGCCAGGTCGTTGCCCGAGCCGCCCTTCTCGCTCCACACGTCCTGAGCATTTTTCAGCTCCTTCTTGAGGCGCAACTGCCTGCGCTCTTCTTCGGATTTGGCGCGGGTAAAGTTGGTGTTTTCGAGGGCCTGCACGGCATCGTAAAGCTTGCGGGCCTTGTCCTCGGCGGTAGCGGCGCCGGTTGTAATCTGACTGGCCGCGTCCTTGATCGCCGGACTCTGGGCGGCAAAGTCATTCAACCGTTTCGACCAACGCTGGATCTCATTCTCCCAGTAAACACTTGCGGAGTTGTAGGGCGTGTAATAGAAGCGCACCTGGTAACGCAGGGAGGCCTCCGGAGGAGAGTTGGCCTCGCGAACGAAGGCGGGCACATCCTGGATGTCGAGGGTGAAATCGCCCTTGGGACTGCGGGTGGTCGTGAATCCGGCGGGCAGGCGCTGGGTGAAAAGCAGATAGTGGGCCAGTTCCCCATCGACGTAGTAGTCGATGGGGCTTCCGGCGACGCTGCTAGAGACGTTCGACTCCAATTCAGAGAAAGGGTTCCAATAGAAGTGCGCCTTGTGGACGTAGATCGGCTGTTGCACATCCCACTGGGGAACCGAGCCGGCCAGCATACCGGAAATGACATCCTCATCTTCCGATAAAACGCCGCTGACTTTCCCGCCGGTCAAAGGTATGCTCCACTTGTACTCCAGGATGCTGCCCACCTCGACGCTGGGCAGGTTGAAGACCGCGGCGTTCACGTGGTTCCTATAGTTCTTGAAGACCAGCAGGTCTTCGGCCTTTCCGGTAAGCGGAATCACCGTGCCGTCGGAATGGATGGTACGGCCCTCGATGATGGGCGTGGCGGAATACCCCTTAATATAGGGAACCTCGACGGTGGCCCATTCCTTGCCCAACTCCGTTAGCACCTTGATGCGCGCGTAACGGCTCTCGTAGTGGTTGCGATTGTCGGCCGTCTGCTCAAAATAGAGAAAGACCGCCGGGGCGCCCGGAGCCTTGGGGTCGGAGGTCATCTGCAACTCTTCCTTGGTGGGTTCCCGAAACTTCTGAGCGGCGTCGGGCGCCGAAAGCGCCAGCGCGGCGATTGACAACGCTAATCCCAGCCAAACATGAACACGCATGATTTCCATCCTCTCGCACGCGGATTTCCGCGCAATATCCCGGTAAAGATAGATCAACAAAGGCTCTTTGATGGCGCCAGCCATCATAGCACCAAACCGGCCTTGCCTGGCCGGCGCAAGAAAACAATGCGGCCCCACGCAGGATTGCGCGGGGCCGCTGAAGTTGTGATAGTCCGCCAGTCAGGGGAGCGGGTTATCAATCAGGCCACCCCGCCGGCCGCGGCAGGAGATGGCCGGGCTTGGGGCTAGAGGAACAAAGGCGCCATGACGAAGGTAGCGGTGTACAGCAACTTAATGAACGGGTCCCGCCATATAGAGCACAAGAAAACGCCGCCCATTTCCAGGCGGCGTTTTCGTTGATTTCGAAGAGTGGAATCAGTTACTTCCCTTGGACTCAATCCTCATTCCGTAGAAAGATTTCCGCACGAAGAACATTGACACCAGGAAGAACGCGACTGCCAGCAGGTGCGTGAGCAGCGGATTGTTCGAACTGAGCGTCACCGCAAGCTCGACGGCAAGCAATCCGAACAAGGTGGTGAACTTGATCACCGGGTTCATGGCCACCGAGGAGGTGTCTTTGAAGGGATCGCCGACGGTGTCTCCGATCACGGTCGCGTCGTGCAAAGGCGTCCCTTTCTGTTTCAGCACGACCTCTACGATTTTCTTTGCATTGTCCCATGCGGCGCCGGCATTGGCCATGAAGATGGCCTGGTAGAGGCCGAAGATGGCAATCGAGAACAGATAGCCGATAAACAAGAACGGCTCCATGAACGCGAAGGCAAGGGTAGCGAAGAAGACGGCGAGGAAGATGTTGAACATTCCCTTCTGCGCGTACTTGGTGCAGATTTCCACGACCTTCTTGCTGTCGCTGACCGATGCTTTTTCAGCGCCTTCCAAGTGGATGTTGCGCTTGATGAACTCGACCGCGCGGTACGCGCCGGTGGTGACCGCCTGCGTGGACGCGCCTGTGAACCAATAGATCATGGCGCCGCCGCAGATCAAGCCGAGCATAAAGGGCGCGTGCAGCAGGGAGAGGTTCTCGACGTGGATGGTCAGCCCGTGGGTCAGGGCCATGATGATGGAGAAAGTCATGGTGGTTGCGCCCACCACGGCGGTGCCGATCAGCACCGGCTTGGCCGTAGCCTTGAATGTATTGCCGGCTCCATCGTTGGCTTCCAGCAGGTCTTTTGCGCGTTCGAATTTCACGTCGATGTTGTAGTCCTTCTTCAACTCAGCTTCGATGCCGGGAATAGTTTCGATCAGCGACAACTCGTAGACGGATTGAGCATTGTCGGTAACCGGCCCATAGGAATCCACGGCAATGGTGACCGGACCCATGCCCAGGAAGCCGAAGGCGACCAGGCCAAAAGCAAAAACGGCTGGGGCGAGCATCAGGGCATCCATGGACGGACCAGTGCTGAAGTAATAGCCCATTGCCATGAGCGCAACCATGCACAATCCCAGCCAATAGGCCGACATATTCCCGGCCACGAACCCGGACAAGATGCCCAGGGAAGCTCCGCCTTCCTGCGCCGATTTAACGACTTCTTTCACGTGGCCCGAGTTGGTTGAAGTGAAGACCTTGACCAATTCGGGGATGAGCGCGCCGGCCAGGGTTCCGCAGGAGATGATGGAAGCCAGCTTCCACCAGAGCGTTCCGTCGCCGAGAGTGGGGATCATGAGGTAGGTGACGATGAAGGTCAGGACGATGGAAACGATGGACGTGATCCATACCAGCGAGGTCAATGGCGCCTCAAAGTCCATCTCATCGGCGTTCGCGTATTTGATGCGAGCGATTGCGCCATTGAGGAAGTAGGCGCCCGAACTGGAGAGCAGCATGGCGACGCGCATGACGAAGATCCAGACCAGCAGTTGCGCCTGCGTGGTGGGACTCTTAACGGCCAGCAAGATGAAAGTGATCAAGGCCACGCCGGTGACGCCGTAGGTTTCAAAGCCGTCGGCGCTGGGGCCGACCGAGTCTCCCGCATTGTCGCCCGTGCAGTCCGCGATGACACCCGGGTTGCGCGCATCGTCTTCCTTGATCTTGAAGACGATCTTCATCAGGTCGGAGCCGATGTCGGCGATCTTGGTGAAGATGCCGCCGGCAATACGCAGGGCCGCGGCGCCCAGCGACTCGCCAATGGCGAAGCCAATGAAGCATGGGCCCGCATAATCGCGCGGGACGAACAAAAGAATGAAGAGCATGATGAGCAGCTCAACGGAGATCAGCAACATGCCGATGCTCATGCCGGCCTTGAGAGGAATGGCGAAGCAGGGATACGGTTTGCCGCGCAATCCCGCGAATGCCGTCCGCGAGTTGGCAAAAGTGTTGACGCGAATTCCGAACCACGCCACCCCGTAACTGCCCGCGATGCCGACGAGCGAAAACAGCAGGATGATGGGCAGGGTAACCCAGATCGGTTTATTCGGCACCGGCGCCAGCCAGCCGAAGTACAGCGAGATAATGACCGCGATGAAAGCCCAGAGCAGAAGAATGAACTTGCCCTGCGTGACCAGATAGGTTTTGCAGGTCTCATAGATCAGTTCGGAGATCTCGCGCATGGAGCGATGAACCGGCAGGTTCTTCAACTGCACATAAATCGCCAGGCCGAACAACCCGCCGCCGACGCAGAAGAGCAATCCGATCATCAGAAGGGCATGTCCGTTCATGCCGAAAAAACTCACGGTCGACAAATCCGGCAGCACCAGATTGGCTTCGCCACCGCCGCCTGCGCGTTCCGTCTGGGCGTAAGCGAGTGTGGGGGCGAATGCGGGAAGCAGCAGGCACAGGAGGGCCGCCACGGTCTTGTACCGGCGCTTGAAAAACGCCTCGGCGCCTTCCTTGATGGCAGCGGAGATCTCGTGCATATCCGCAGTCCCGCTATCGGCGCCGATGACCTGGCGCGCAAACAGAAAAGCCACAAAGAGCGAAAGCACGCTCACGCCCAGAAAAAAGTAGACAAAATACTGTACAGTCACATGTCCTCCCAGACTTAGGTTTGAATCCGTATCGCGAACGGTCGCAGAAAACTCGGACCTCGCAGGACAGCGCAGGAAAGCCAATCGAAGCGTATCATCCGCTGGGAACGCTGTCGAGTGATTGCAATCACAGGGTTCCGGAACCGGCTTCCAGAACCGGAAAGGACCGTTTTGGGCGGGGCCGGGCAGTGGGCTGAGGCAGTTTCGCGCGCTTGGGCTGCAAGGCCGGCCCCAAATGACCAGTACCGCTTCGCCGCCTTACTCCACCGGAATGTCGATCTTGTCGCCGCGGAGCGGGAGCTTCAGGTTCTGCTCGGCGGGATAGCGAACCTGGCCGCCGGGCAGCGGGTGCAACTTGAAAAGCACCAGAAGGTTGCGATCCGGATCGTCGAAGGCACGGAAGCTGGCAACCTGTTCCACTGAGAAGTGGTTATGCAGGTCCTCGAGGGTGCCGGGATCCATGTCGTTCCAGGCGGCGTACCAGCCGGGCTGGTAGGCGGAAAGCTTGGGAGCCAGGTCCTGTGTGCCGAAGTCGTCGCACAGCGTGGGCAGATGGGTAACCAGGGTGATCTGGTCGCCGCTGATGGAGACCAGCAGCCGCTTGCCGTTGGGGTGGGTATCGATATAGCGGGTGAGCTGCCCGGCCGCGTTTACAAACGTGTACTCCGGATGAGCCGCATAGTTGAGGGTTCTGGCGCCATTGATACCCGCCGCCGCGGCGGCCAGCGCGACCACCGCCCATCCGAGAATCTGTTGCAGGGGCCGGCGCGCCCAGGGCACGCGCGGCAGTGCCGTCTGGCCCGGCAACGTCATCTCGCCCAGAAGCGCCCCCGCCCCCTGCGCCACCACAAAGAAGCAGAAAAAGGCCACCACGGCAAAGTAGCGCGGCTGGGGATGGTTCTGGTAGGTCATGAAGAAGATATAGCCGGCGACGGCCCACACGGAGGCTCCAAAGACCGGGTCCAGCAACAGCTTGCGTCCCCACGCGTTCCACTCCACAGACGAATCCGCCGCAGCGTTGTGCCGGGACAGCACCGTGCCTGCAAACGCCGCGCCCACCACCACCAGACCGGCCAATGGAATAAGGATATGGTCCACCCACAGTCCGCCGTGGAATGACCACCATGAGCTGAGCAATGGCCAGTAGAACTCCGGCGGCTTGATGTACTTGTTCACAAAGAAGAGATACTTGTAGTCGGGAAGCAGGCCAAAGCGGACCACCAGCGCCATCCATAGGCCGAAGGAAAGTGCAAAGGCGCCTGCCGCGGCCAGGGCGCAGCGCAGTAGCAACCTCCGGTTCTGCCAAAGCGGCAGCAGCATAGCCCACCCCAGCGCCGGCAGGAGAAAAACGGCGGTGGTCTTGGTGAGCATCATCAGGGTGAAGAGCAGGCCGATCCAGACCGAGGCCCACACCGGGCGGCGCAACCGGGGCAGCCGGACAGCAAGATTCAAGGCCGCCAGCGTGAATGCGATGAGCATGGGCTCCAGAATCGCCAACCGGCTGAAGCAATAAAGGAAGGGACTGGTGACCAGCAGCGTGACGGCCAGCAGCGCCATCCAGCGCGGCCCCCTGGCCCTGAGCAGCAGATAGCTCAGCAGCAGATTGGCAAAGAAGAAGGCGATGGCCAGCCCGCGCGCGGCCTCGACCGTGACCCCAGTAAAGAAGAACAGCACCCACTCCAGAAACGGCCAGACAGGCTCCGCCGGCGCGGGATTGAAGTCCCCGGGCAAATACCAGTGGCCGAAGAGGTGTGCGCGAATGGCCGCATTCCCCCACCAGCCCTCATCGGTGTACTTGGCCCAGTCAGAGAACCACGGAGTGTTGTTGGGAAAATCGGCGCTCAGGCGCAGCCCGTGCAGAAGCGCGAAGCCACCGATAAGGAGCAGCCAAATCGCGTAAAACCAGCGTTTGGACGAATTCGTCAATGACCGCTTCCCCGCATAGATTGACCTCCAGGAGGGGGCCGTTGCAGGCAAATCTCCCCCCAAACAGCGGGTGAATCTGCAGGACTGCAAAACGCCTCGGGGGATATGAACCGAGTATACCGCGCTGGCGGCGTTCTTCCTCAGCGGCGTGAATTCGATCAGGTATCTCGCTATTCGTAGGCCAGAGCGTCGATAGGGTCCTTCCGGGCCGCCATCCAGGCCGGATAGAGCGCGCCGCACAACGATCCCAGAAAGGCAATCGCCGCTCCCCTGGCCATCCACGCCGCGGTCAGCTCGAAGCTGAAGCCGGGAAACCTGACGTTGAGCAGTTCCCGCACGCCGAAAGTGGCCGCGATGCCCACCAGCACGCCGGCAACGGCCAGCACCGCGCACTCGCGCAGCACCACGCCGACGATGGTTGGCTTGGAGGCGCCCATCGACTTGAGAATGCCGATCTCCCGCGTCCGCTCCAGCACGGCCGTGTACATGGTCTGAAAGATCACCAGAAAGCCCACGATGACGGCAATCGTGATGACCACGTCCAAAGCCAGATCAAAGCCCGGGAACTTTGAGGGCGTATAGAGCGAGATCAGGTCGTCCATGGTCTGCACGTTGTAGTTCTCAAGCCCGCGGGTGGCGGCGATCTCCTGCCGGATGGCATCCTCGTTGGCCGGATTGTCGCTCTTCAGATAAATGACGGAAGCCTTGCCGTCGGAGCCGGTCAGCTCGCCCAGCGTCTCGATGGGCACCAGCCTGCGGCCGCCCTTGCCGCTTTCGACGATGCCGCAGATGCGGAAGGGGTGGTTGAGGATGGTGATCGTGTCTCCCAGGCGGCGGCCCTGGCCGGCGCGCGCATAGACGTCGTCCACAATCACGTCGTACGGTCCCCGGAACGGCCCGCCGGCGACCCAGGTGAAGGGCTTCAGCGCATTGTAGCTTTCATAATCGATGCCGTAGAGAATCTCGACCGCGTTGGACATGTTGAAGTTGGTAATGACCGGCGCGGCCACGGCCACGTGAGGCATGCGACGGAAGACCTGGGCCATTCTGGAGGGCATGGGAGCGCCGCTGACGCCGTTCATGAAGCTGGTGTTGGAAGGACGTACGACCAGGTCCGCGCCGATGCCGTTGGTGCGCTGCTTCTGGTCGTTGAGCATGCCCATGAAGATGGCGACGATGGACAGGATCATGACCACTTCAATGGCCACCGCCAGCACGCTGATGATCGAGCGCACCGGGCGATGCAGCAGATTGGCAAAGATGAGCTTATTCATACCTGAGCGTGGCTCCGAGGGCCAAAAATACGAGACGACTGCTACGACTTCAGGGTATCAGCCTAGGCCGGCAAAGCCGGTCAGCCCGGAACCGGCTGCGGACCGGCTCATCCGCAATCGGAAATGGTCGCGCCCCCGCTGGATGCCTCCCGTAGGGGGTGCATACTTACTAAATAGTTCCCAATCTGTCCCGGCAGCCTCAGACTCATGAAAATAAACGGAAAAAACGCTTTGACGGGAAGCGAAACCAGGTTTATCGTGAATGTGGAAAACTATTGGGTACGTTACCCGTGTTCAGGGTAGGTTACCGTTTTCCCGGTCGCCGATGGGAAGCTTTGGAGAAGACCTGCGCATGGAGCGGTTGTCGCGCGGCATTGCGCTGGAAGAGATCACCGCGGTCACCAAAATCAGCCAGCGTCATCTGCTTGCGCTGGAGCAGGAGCATTATCGGCTGCTTCCCGGCGGCATTCTGAACAAAGGAATCGTACGCGGTTACGCGGGGGCCCTGGGCCTGGACCAGCATGACTGGACGGAGCGCTATCTCAAGGCCTATTCGGCTTCCGGCCAGATGATCGACGACGACCGCAGTTGGATGGCCTTCGCGTCCAACGTAGGCAAATCGCGCATCCTCCGCCACGACGCTGCCGAGGCCCGTCTGCGCTGGGTGGGCGGCATCCTGCTGCTGCTCGTCTTAGCCGCGGCAGCTTTCTTCACGGTCCGCTACTACGGCCTCCATGCTGGCTGGTGGCCCACGCTGCTGCCGGCAATGAGAATCTACACCGTGGCGCAAGCTGCGTTTCTATCCTGCCAGACCGCGATGGTCCAAGCCCTCAGCCTGCTGGGCCGCTGATTCCCGTGTAGCAGAACAACAGTTCAACCGGTTCATCGCGCCCTTGAGCGCCCGATACGCGCCA
>JBEKZR010000141.1:0-8217 GCA_049509715.1 Occallatibacter sp.
ATGATCCGGTTTACGCCGGTCGAGGGCAAGGTCGATTTCACCGATCCCAGCTACCATCTGCCCGCGTTTTACGAGCTTTGGGCGCGATGGGGACCAGTGGCGGACCGGGCGTTCTGGGCGCAGGCGGCCGAGGTGAGCCGCGACTTCATCGCGCGCGCGACGAATGCGAAGACCGGCCTGTGCCCGGAGTACGCGAACTTCGACGGAACGCCGCATACGATCGAATGGAATCAGCGGGCCGGCGCCTTCGCGTTCGATTCCTGGAGGACGCAGAGCAATTGGTCAGTGGATTGGTCGTGGTGGGCGAAGGACCCGCGCGAGCGCGCGCTGAGCGACCGGGTGCAGGCGTTCTTTTTCTCGCAGGGCATAGGCACGTATGCGAACCAGTTCACATTGGATGGCCAGCCGCTTTCAAATAGCCACTCGACGGGGCTGATGGCGACCAGCGCGGTGGCCAGCCTGGCCGCAACGCAGCCGGTGAAAGACAAATTCGTCGAGGAGCTGTGGAAGGAGCCGATCCCCAGTGGAAACTGGCGGTACTACGACGGGATGCTGTACTTCATGAGCCTGCTGCACGTCTCGGGGAATTTCAGGATCTGGGGGCCGCAATAGGACGCCGGCAGGAGAAATGCGCGCCGTACCGGCTTGAAATTCATGTTATATTGACAGACATCAGCCGCTCTATTCTTGCTCACTAGAGTCCGACCAATCGATGCCAACTGTCTCGAAGGCCCGCCGTCTGTCAATCAGAGATTGTGCGTGCGTACCTGCCCCGCGCCGGAGTTTGCATTTCCTGGCCGGCAAAGTTCGCCTCAACTGCTGTTCCATTCTGGCCGCGCTCTGCGTTCTTGCGCCGCAAGCGGCGCACTCGCAAGGGGCAGAGACGCTGGTAGAGACGAAGACCTCGGCAGAGACAAATACCCTGGCAGAGATGAAGACGCCGGCAGAGACGCCGAGCCCGGCGGGAGCGAGCGCCGCGCCAGGGCCGGAGAACCGGGCGGCGAATTGGTTCAACCGGCCGGAGAGCGAACTCATCGTGGAGGGAGAGGGATCCTTTGGCCATTACCACATTTTTGCCTACTCCTGGTGGAGCGAACTCTACACGGGTGGAGTGGAGTACGACCGACATTCCTGGAATTACTTTCTGAAATCAGAGATGGACTGGGCGTCGGAAGTGCTGCCGGTGACAATTCTGGTCCAGCCGGCCAAGACCGATGTCTTTGGCGACCCACTGACCACAGCGAAGACGGTCAACCCCGGGTTAGGGATTTACCCGATTGGGCTGCGCATGAAGTGGCGGCACGACAAGGCCTTCCAGCCCTACTTCATCATCAAGGGCGGTCTGCTGATTTTCGAAAAGAAGGCGCTTTCGTCGGATGCGGCCTATCAGAACTTCAGCCTGCAGATCGGGATCGGCATGCAACGCAGGCTAACGAAGCGGCTCGATGTGCGCTTCGGCTACTCCGATATCCATTTTTCAGACGGCTTCGTAGTGCCAAGCAACCCTGGGTTGGACGTGATGTCCTATAACGGCGGGTTAGTCTACCACCTGGGGAAATAGGGCCTGAAGGGGAGTCCAGCAAACGGCTCAGGCTGAGGGAAGCGGGAGCACAGCGTCCAGTCCGGCGGCGATCAGGGCGGCGCGGAGCCGTTCGACGGTGGAGAACTCGATGGTCTTCATGCCCAGCGCTCGCGCGGCCTCGATGTTGACGAGTTTGTCGTCGAGGAAGAGGGTTTCTCCGGGTTTCGTGCCGAGTTCCTTGAGGACAAGGCGATAGATGGCGGGGTCGGGCTTTGCCTTGCGGACCTGAAAGCTCCAGACCAGCACGTCGAAGCGGAGGATCCAGTCGAACTCCCGCTCGACGCTCGCGAGCACGTTGTCGCCCATGTTGGAGAGGATCGCGGTGAGCAGGCCGCGCTGCTTGAGTTCGAGCTGCCAGGCCAGCATGGCGGGGTTCTGGGTGGTCCACAGGCGGGCGTCCCAGCGGTTCAGCTCTTCGACGGCGCCGGGGGGCAAGTCAAGGGCGGCGTCGCGGATAAACTTTTGCCAGAAGGCGATGCCGGTGAGCGAACCCAAGTCATAGGCGCGGCGGTCGGCCCAGTAGAGGCTCTCGAAGCGGGCAGGGGGCAGGCCAGTGATGCGCAGCAGCGCGGCATGGGCTACGGGGTCCGGCGGGCCGGTCAATACCATTCCATAGTCGAAGACAACCGCGCGTAGAGCCAATGTTCCTCCCTCGCATTCTCAGTTCGCCCGTGTAATGTTGAAGTGGGACGCCTGCTTCTATTGTGCCTGATGCCGCCGCGGCTAGAGGGGCGCATTCCTGGCGGCAGATTGAGATGCGAAACACTCGCCCACAGGTTACCGGTTTACACAAACAAGGCACGCGGCGTCAGGGGTAAAGCCCGGCAATCTTCGGGTGACTTTCCGGCACGACTGAATTCGTGCCCTGTTACAAAGTGGCGGGTTCGGGTTCGTGGTCTCCCAGGTCCGAAAATCCGGACCTTGGACACCCATCTTTACTTATCGGAACCTGCGCCACCCGCAAAAGGACAAAGTAGATGAACATCCGTTTACTAGGTTCACTCTTTTTAATCTGTACGTTGTCATGTTTCGGTCAGACACATTCAAAAGCTTATGCTGGCCCCTACGCATTAGGGCCATATGAGTTGCATCAGAGAACTTTGATGAGCACGATGTTTGACATCCTCAAGGTTGCACCAACAAAGATGACCAGCCCCATATGTTTCCGGTCTACAGATGGCACCTATATGTGGATCGAAAGAATGGGCGTAGATACGAGCGAGGAAAGGGCACTTGTAGGGAGGGTATTGCTGAGTATTTTTCCAAACTGTGTAAGAAATCCTGTTATCGAGACACAAGAAGCAATTGGAAAATGGAAAACTAAAGAAGGGATCGGACTTGGCAGTACAAAGCAGGACGTTTTGAGAACCTATGGCAAACCATCAGAGGACAACTTGATAAAGGGCGACCTGTATCGAGGTATTATTGTAGGTGATTTTCGGAATGGTCATTACACGATCAAACCTAAACCGGATATAGGAGAAGAAGTGCTCGAATATTCTGCAACGGATACTCTCTTATCGGCAGGTTTTGGATTGCATAATGGGATTGTGATCTGGGTAGTGATTTCAGAGAACCCATAATCGGAGGCGTCTTCCGGGGCGGGCGGGTGGCGCAGGTCCTCATTGAGGTAAATAAACCAAAACTGGGTGCCCCGGGTCCGGATTCTCGAACCTGGGAATCCTTGAACCTCAACCCGCCACATTGGATGAGGGATGACCTCCGTGACGGGCGGCTCACCGGAAGGACCCGGGAGATAATGGGCGTATGCGCTTTTCGCGGAGAACGGACTGGAATACGGAGGAGAGCGAAGTGGCGCGGGCGCACCGGCTTCGCGCAGAAGCCGGGCTGCCGATTGCCGACCTGACGGCTTCGAATCCGACGCGGTGCGGCTTTGAGTACGCGCCGGAACTGCTGGTGGCGCTGGCCGATCCGGCGGCACTCGATTACGATCCGCAGCCGAGAGGGAGCCAGCGCGGGCGCGAGGCGGTTTGCGGGTACTATGCGGACCACGGCGTTACGCTGAAGCCGGAACAGATTGTGCTAACCACCAGCACGAGCGAGGCTTACAGCTACCTCTTCCGGCTGCTCTGCGATCCGGGGATCGAGATTCTTGTAGCCCAGCCGGGTTATCCGCTGTTCGATTTTCTGGCGGTACTGGACGATGTGCGGCTGAAGGCCGCGCCGCTGGTCTACGACCAGGGCTGGCAGATCGATCCGGAGGGGTTTCGCCGGGCGATTACGCCCCAGACGCGGGCCATCGTGCTGGTGCACCCGAACAATCCTACCGGGCACTTCACCAAGACGTGGGAGGCGGAAACGCTGGCGCGGCTTTGCCTGGAGTTCGATCTTTCGCTGGTGGTGGACGAGGTTTTTCTGGACTACGGGTTCGGCGGGGCAGGCGCGAGCTTTGCCGCAGGGCTTGAGGGGGTTCCGGTGTTTGTGGTGAGCGGGCTGAGCAAGATAGCCGGGCTGCCGCAGATGAAGGCTGCCTGGATTGTGGCGACCGGGCCGGAGGCGAATGCGGCGTTGGAGCGGCTGGAGGCGATTGCCGATACGTTTCTCTCGATGAATGCGCCGGTCGAGTGCGCTCTGCCGGCCTGGCTGGAGGGAAGGGCGGCGATCCAGGGGCAGATTCGGGAACGGGTGAGGGCTAACCTGGCGGAGTTGGACCGGCAACTGGTCCGGCTGCCGGCAGTCCGCAAGCTGGAAGTAGAGGGCGGCTGGTATGCGGTGTTGCGGATTCCGGCGCTGAAGCCCGACGAGCAGACGGTGCTGGAGCTCCTGGAGCGTGGGGTCTGGGTTCATCCGGGATACTTTTTCGGGATGGGAGACTCGGGGTGGCTGGTGGTGAGCCTGCTGGGGCCGGTACGGGAGTTCAGTGCCGGAGTAACAATTTTTGTTGATTATTTAGGGAAGCATCAAGGCAGTAATATTACCGGACTTCGACCGAAAGCTCTACTTGAGGTAGATCGTCTGCGCCATTGAAACGAAACAGCTTGCTGGAATGGCGATTTTCAGAAACCCGCGCGGAGGAAGGGATTGCTCTTGCGTTCGGCGCCGATGGAGGTGGCGGGGCCGTGGCCGGGCAGCACTTTGGTTTCGTCGGGGAGGGTCAGCAGGCGGGTTTGGATGGAGTCAATAATCTGACCGTAGTTTCCGCCGGGCAAATCCGTGCGGCCGATGCTGCCGGCAAAGAGGGTATCGCCGGCGATAACCATCTTGAGCGGGGCAAAGTGGAGGCAGACGGAACCCTGGGTGTGGCCGGGGGTGTGCAGGACCTGGGCGGGGTACCGGTCCAGGCCCACGCGCAGGCCGTCGGCGAGGGTTTCGTCGGGGGGCGCGGTCTCCGGCGTGGGGACGCCGAGCCAGTTGGCCTGAGCCGCCATCATTTTGAGCAGGGGCAGATCGTTCTCATTGAGCAGGATGGGCGCTCCAGTGAGGCGCTTGAGCCGGAGCGCGCCGCCCACGTGGTCGATGTGGGCGTGGGTGACGAGAATCTGCTTGAGCTTGAGGCCGAGTTCGGCAAGGCGTCGTTGGATGCGGCCGACCTCGTCGCCGGGATCGATGACGATAGCCTCGCCGGCTTCCTCATCGCCCAGGATGGTGCAGTTGCATTCGAGCGGGCCGACGGGGAAGGTTTCAAGGATCATGGATACATTGTAGGGCGCGGCGGTCCAGACGTGTGTCTGGGGATCCACGATTGCTGTTAACCCTGGCGCGGTTTCAGTCCCAGGCTGTCCATCACTTCCAGCGCAAATCGCGCCGAGACCGTGGCCCGACCGCCGCCCATCTCGATGCCGACCTCGATGGCTTCGAGCAACTCCTCAAAGGTCGCGCCAGCGGCTGCCGCCTGTTCGATGTGCCACTGCATGCAGGATTCGCAGTCCTTGACCACGGAGATTCCCACGGCGATCAGCTCTTTTAGTTTTTTGGGCAGCGCGCCGTCGGAATAGGCCGCTTTTTCCATGGCCAGAAAGCCTTCGTAGACCTTCGATTTGCTGGCCAGCAACTGCGCATGAGCGCGTTTCCGTCTGGCGGTAATCTCTTCGAGTTTGTTCATGGGCGATCCTTTCCTTGAGCCGGTACGGAAAGTTTAACAGCCAGCCGCCGCCGTTACTTCCGAGTCGTCAACCGAAGGCAGATGGCCCCACCGCAGGTGGTTTGCGAAAGGTGATGGCATAGAACTGTCCGCCCTTGATCATCTCCAGATGAATCTCCTGCATCTCGGGTGGCACCAGGTCAATAGGGATTTTCACGGTCGTCTGGCGGTTCTTGTAATAACTGCTGGTAATCGGAATTTTTTCATAGGTTGCCTTCGCATACTCCTCGGTTTCATCGGAGATGAGCAAAAGGCTGCCCGGCTTGGCGACGCGAATCATCTCCCGGATCGCCTTTGCCTGATCGTTGAAGAAGCTGATGCCGCCCACGTGAAAGACGACATCGAAGCTGGAATCGGCGAAGGGCAGAGATTCGGCGTTGCCGAGATAAAGGTCGGCATCCATCTCCCAGCGGCGCAGGTTGGTCTGGCAGTTGGCCAGCATCTCGGCAGACAGATCGAGGCCGGAGAGTTTCACTCCACGTGGCAGGTATTTGAAACTGAGGCCGGTGCCCACCGAGGTTTCCAGCACCGAATCGCCCGGTTTGGCTTCGAGCATACGCATGTAGACGAGGAAGTATTCATCCCGGTCTAGTCCCTTGAGCGCGCAGGCGACGCGTTGAGTATCGTCGTAAAAACCGCCGATGGTTTCATACAGATGGTTGTATTTGCCGTTGTCGCCGGTGAGGTCCTCCGGCTTGAGAAAGGTAGGGATTCCATTGCGGATGGGAAAGCGCTCGCCGGAGGTGCTGAGGAGAGCTTCGCGGCGGCCTTCGCAGATTATGTGCACTGGGTTTCCGGTAAAGGGGCTTCGCAATTGGGCAACGGTCTCAGGCCGGTTAGCCCAGGGCCTGATCTTTCTGCGGTTGAAAAGCGCCCAGACGCAGAGGACGAGGGCTCCGGCGAGGCAGATCCAGACGAAGGTAGCGCCGATGGGCAGGATTTCGGGCAGTCGAGAGCCGCTGAAGTGGCGGAAGAACTCGAAGCCGGCTGCAAGGATGAAGCCCGCGGCAAAAACGATTGTAGTGGCGCGAGATTCGTGGTTCCACAGCCAGACGACAACCGCCGCAAACCAAGCGGCGATGAATGATTGCACTCCGGCCTGAGGAACTGCGCCGAGGTGCAGCGCGAGAACAAGCGATGGGATTGCCACGGTTGCCAGCGGAAAAGGAAGTGTGGAGAGGAATCCGGGCAGACGGGGGCTGACAAGACGGTGGAAGGTGAAGGGTAAAACGCCGAGCACGGCGATCAACAGCGTCCAGCCCAGATATTCGAGCGCCGGCGCGGGGCCGGCGAGGGGGAATTTGCGCCAGTTGAAGACGAGGCTGGGAATAAAACTGAAGGCCAGCATCCAGAGGAACCCGCGACGGGGCTTTTGCGTGCCGACGAACCAGACGCCCAGGATGGGGCCGGTCCATGCACCGACGGGAGAGAAGAAAAGGCCGAGAAGAAAAAGGCTGGCGACGGCACAGGCAACGATCTGCGATGAGCGGCTGGAGCGAACGTTTGTAGACATCTTTGATTTCTCCTTTTTCGTGCAATTGATTCGGCCCTGTAGGGTTGCATCTTAGAAACAAGAGCAAGAACAAACGCAGGTCCTTCGACTCCCCTTCGCTACGCTACGGGTCGCTCAGGATGACTGTTTTTTGTGTTGGTGTGATCATGTGCTGAAAGATCAGAAGCGGCTGACTCCAACGAAGCGAGCTCAGCCAGCGCCGATTCGCCCCAATCGAGGGCGGCGCGGGTCATCGCCAGCCCCAGGCCCAGCGTGAGCATCCAGTAGGGCTTGTTAGGGTTGTTCGTTTGAATTTCGTGCGCCATCTTATCGATCCCTTCGAGAGTGGCGAGCATACGCCGGTTTCGTTCCTGAAGCTCGCGAACGTGCGCGAGAGCGACGCCCGGCGCTGCCTCGCGGCCAAAGAAGAGCTTGAGCAGGAATTCATTGCGGGGAGGATCGTTCTGAAAGGGCAGAGCGAGCCATTCGCGAAGGCAGACACGCCCGGCATCGGTCAACGAATACTCCTGACGGCGCTTTTTGGGCGCCGTGGCTGACTTGCAAGCCTCGATCAGGCCTTCGGCGGCCAGGCGCTTGAGGGTAGGGTAGATCTGCCCGTAGCTCTCGCTCCAAAAGCTGCCGAAGTTCTCTTCGATGGCCTTGTGAATCTCGTAGCCGGAGCCGGAGAGATTGGGCTGGATGGAGAGCATGCCGAGGATGACGTAGGCGGTACGGTTGTGTTGCATATATCTTCAAGATATATCTCCCAGATATGTTTGTCAACAAGTTTTTTCAAGGGCGCTGGTGAGAGGATGGGCGGCACACAGAAACGGCAGGCTGTTTGGCCTGCCGTTTCTGCTGCGGATCTGGGTTGGAGGAAAGGGTTACGGTCTACTTGCCGGATTTGGCCGGCGCCGAGACAGGCGCGGGTTTGGCGCCTTCCAGCACCGAGTGCGAGCCGGTGGTGGAGCGCTGGTAGAGGACGGTCAGGCCGATGGAGGTAAGCATGAAGATGATCGCCGACCAGGTGGTGAGCCGGGT
>JBEKZR010000142.1:0-8212 GCA_049509715.1 Occallatibacter sp.
CGCGGGCCAGCTGGATTTTCAACCCTCGGCATGAGAATCCAGAACGAGCAGTCCGGGGCCACTTCGCTCTTCGCCCATCCGATGGCGATCGAGCCGATTCCAGAAGCCCCGATCGCCACACCTCCCGCTTCGGAAGCCGCCACTGGATCCGCCGGTTCCGAGGACACGCTGCCCGAGGCCGCATCTGCCGCGTCCGCAAAGCTCGCCCGCAGCGTGCTCGAAGCCCGCATGGAAGCTGCGCTGGCGGCGCTGCAAGAGCCCTCTGAAACCCCATCGGCGATCCTCCGCCAAGGCCATCTGGCCTTGCTCAAGCGCTGGTATTACCGCCCTGAAGCCCGCCGCGCAGGCGAAATCTTCTTCCCGGACGCCGAAGGCCGCTGGCCGGTCAAAGCACTGCTGCGCGGCGCGGGGCGAGTGGCTGTGGCGGGGTTGAGGGGGCAGGCGGCAGGCTGAGGCGGCTGCGTCCGATCCCTGAGCCGATGGATCGCTGTGCTATGCTGACGCTGCTTTTCCAGGCCGCACAAATTCAACTATTTAGTGAGCTCACAATTCTCTGTGGAGGTCACCCCATGCGCCGGGCAGCGATTGCTTCCCTCATCCTTTCAAGCGCCTTGACCGCTGCTGCCAGCGTGGAGAATCCGCTGGCGGTCACTGTGTGCGACCTCGTGAAGAATCCGGCGGCGTACAACCACAAGCTCGTCGAAGTGACTGCGCCAATCGAACTGGCTTTCGAGGATTTCTCGCTTGGCCAGCCGGGCTGCGAAGATATCTACCCCGGCGTGTGGCTGATGTATGGAGGGGACGAGCCCACGCCGACCGCCTCGACCTGGAACGATACGGAACGAAAGAAGGGTAAGGTGGTGCGCGTGGACAGGATTGCGATTCCGCTCCAGCGCGATGCGGCAATGGATCGGTTGCAGAACAAGCTCAAGGCCACGCGGCTGGGCAATGTTGGCGACCAGCCTTGCTACGACTGCTATCTCTACCGAGTGACGGCGACGCTGAGCGGGGTGTTTTTCGCAGCTAGAAATACCGCCAACTCATTTTCCGGCTATGGGCACCTGGGCTGCTGCAACTTGCTGGCGATTGAAGGGGCACGGAATGTGGTTGCGACGCGAACCAAAGTGCCGGTGGGAGGAAGCTTCAAGTGCGCGACCGAGGAGAAGCAGCTGACGGCCGAGGAAGCGAGCCGGCTGAAGTCATTCGATGAGCCTTGCGGGACGAGAAGCTATGCGGAGTGCCAGATGCTGGACTACAAGCCGATGGCAGCGGTGGCGGCGATGTGGGGCGATGGGTTGAAGCGGGAGGAGGGCTTTCCTGACGGGAGCGAGATCTCAGGCGACACGAGGACTACCGGCTGGCGAACGCTGGACCGGCTGCGTTACTACGAGCTGCTGATCACAGCGGGGAGTGATGCGGCGAGCGGAGGTTCATTCAGTGGGAGGGCGCGGCGGACGGTGTGCACAGCGGTGGTTGAGCCGTTGTCTGCCTCGGCGGAGGTGAACTGCAGGTCGTTCAAAAAGGAGTTTCAGCCGGTTGAGGCTTTGGAGCGGCGGATAGGCCAGGCAAAGGATCTGCATGAGGTCAAGGTCAAGAGCCCGTCGCTGGAGCCGGTCGCGAGGGATGCGCTCCCGAAGGCGCTGAAGGCGGTTGGCATCGCGGTTGAGCCCGGTGGGGAGCCGGTTGACTGCGAAATGCAGCTGGGCTGGGGAAGTGAGGAGAGCGCGCGTTGCTTCTGGCTGAACAGAACAAGTACGGTTTCGCTTTCGCTGTACTTGATTCGCTCCGGGGTTCTTGGCGACGGGGACCCGAAGGGGGCTGGACCCTGGGTTCTGGTGAGCGCGTCTGCCGATGTGTGCGAGGTGGAGCGGTAGGGGAGGGGTGTGTCGCCGGAAAAACGCCGGTTGGGGTTCCTGGTCTCCCACCCTTCGCAAAGAACGCGAAGGATGGGGCACGGAGTCGATGGTTACGCATGGATGGATTGGGCCTCCGCGCCTCCGCGCTGATACACTGACCCTGCAAGGAGACGCGTCCAGAAACCCTATGGTTGAGCTGCTGCCATCGATACTTTCGGCGGATTTTGCCCATCTGGCGGACCAGATTGCCGCGGCCGAGCGGGGCGGCGGCACGGCGATCCACGTGGACGTGATGGACGGCCATTTTGTGCCCAACATTACAATCGGGCCCCCGGTGGTCGCGAGCCTGCGCAAGTTCACCAGCCTACCGCTCGACTGCCACCTGATGATCGAGAACCCGAACGAGTTCATTCCCGCCTTTGCCGACGCCGGGGCCGACTGGGTGAGCGTCCACTACGAGGCCTGCAGACATCTGCATCGCTCGCTGGAGCTGATCGCCGAACACGGCATGAAGCCGGGGGTGGTGGTTAATCCGGCCACCCGCGTCAAGCTGCTGCGGGAGATTCTGCCCATGGTTCATCATGTGCTGGTGATGAGCGTGAATCCCGGCTTCGGCGGACAGGAATTCATTGAATTCTCGCTGGAAAAGATCAAGCGTCTGGTTGAGTTGCGCCAAGAACTGGGGTTGGCATTTAGAATCGAGGTGGACGGCGGCGTGGCTCACGATACGGTGGAGCGCATCGTCCAATCGGGAGCGGAGCTGCTGGTGGCCGGCAACGCCGTCTTTGGAGCGGGGAAACCGGAACAGGACGCGCGTTCCCTCCTGGCGGCGGCCCGCAAGGCCGCAAACGAGTAAGCGAATAGGAAGAGGTTGCGCGCAAGATTCAGGAATATTCGTATTAGGCGGATGGCCTGTGTTTGAGGGCGCTGCCGCAATGAGGTGGTATGAACCGGTTGTTCAAAAAGATTGCCGCGGTGGCTCTGGTGGTTCTGATCCTGGGCGCAGTTTCAGCCCAGGCCAAGGAGAAGAAGCCCAAGAAAAAGAAGAACGAGGACCTGAGCGCCAATCCGCTGGCCGGCCTCAACTCCAAGCAACCCGACAAGGAGCTTTACGACAAGGCTATTCTGGCCATGAAGAAGGGCCACTATGATGTGGCCCGGCTCGACCTGCAGACCATGCTCAACACCTATCCCGACTCCGAGTACCGGATGCGCGCCAAGCTGGCCGTGGGCGACAGTTGGTTCAAGGAGGGTGGCACCGCGGCCTACACCCAGGCCGAAGCCGAGTACAAGGACTTCATTACCTTCTTCCCCAACGCCCCCGAAGCAGCCGAGGCGCAGATGAAGGTGGCCGACATCTACTACGCGCAGATGGAAAAGCCGGACCGCGACTACGTCAACGTTCAGCGCGCCGAGCAGGAGTACCGGAACATGATCAACCAGTTCCCTGACTCCACGCTGGTGCCGCGCGCCAAACAGAAGCTGCGCGACGTGCAGGAGGTTCTGGCTGAGCGGGAAACCCAGATCGGCCTTTACTATGAGAGCCGCGAGAACTTTGCCGCCGCCATCGCCCGGCTGGAGACCGTGGTCGATACTTACCCGCTTTACTCCAAGAGCGACCAGGCGCTGCTGGGCATCGGCGATGCCTATGCCAGCGAGGCCCATTATCTCCAGATGGCGTCCAACTTTCCCGGCGCAATTAAGGAACGGATGCGCGCGGTCTACCAGGACCGGGCCGCCGCTGCTTACGCCAAGGTCATCACCCGCTATCCCATGGCGCCGCACGTGGAGGACGCCCGCGACAGGCTGGTCGCCATGAACCGCCCCGTTCCTGAGCCTACCCAGGAAGCGGTTGCCGAGAACGACGCCGAAGAGCGCAGCCGCCAGCCTCTGCACTTTACCGACAAGACCTTCGACATCATCAAGCACGGGCCAACGGTGGTGGAGGCCGTGCACGTGGGCGAGCCAAGCCTGGACGACCCCAAGCGCACCCTCGCGCCGGATATCACCAAGCAGAACATTGAGCTGTTCAACGCCGCCGTCAATGCCGGCAAACCTGCTCCCTCGCCCATCGGCGCAGTCGCGTCCACCGGCGCCAACGAGCCTCCGCGCAGCGACCAACCCTCCCAGGCGCCGTTGCAGCTTCAACCGCCGGGGGGCGGCACCGGCGTAGCTGCGGAAGTTGTATCCGCTCCTGGCCCCCCTGCCGGGGCAGACGCCAACGCCGTGGTCAAGGCCGTGGGACCCGTCAATACCACCCTGCCCGCCGCTGAAAAGCCGGCCCTCGCCCCCGACCAGGTGAATGAAGTCAAGCCCGGTTCCACACCGGCTCAGTCCGCTGCTGACGCCGACAAGAAAAAGCCCAAAGTCGACTCCAGCGACGAGTCCTCCAGCAAGAAGAAAAAGAAGAAGGGCTTGGCCAAGCTGAACCCGTTCTAAGCTGACAAGCGATTCAAAAGACAAAAGGCCGCTCCCCATCCGGTGCGGCCTTTTTGCTTTGCTGCATCGCGCGCTTCCCAGGTTGCGCCTGATTGTCCTTTGCCCGCATCTGCTAAAGTTGGGGGGTGGTCCCCTCGCTCGAAGCCCCTTATTAAGAAGGGTCAGACCCCCGGGGGCTCGTTCCGAACCCCCATGCCTCACGACCTGCCAAAAGCCTACGACCCCACCGCCATTGAAGATCATTGGGCCGAGTACTGGGTGAGCGAGAAGCTCTTCGCCCAGCCCGCGCCCTCGTCGGCAACCGAGGGCGCCCAAAGGCGCGAAGCGCGCTCCGGCCCCGACGCCCAGTCGGTCTTCACCATCCTGCTGCCACCGCCCAACGTCACCGGCAACCTGCACATGGGTCACATGTTCGAGCATACGGAGAGTGACATCCTTATGCGCTGGCGGCGCATGTGCGGTGACCGGGTTCTGTGGGTGCCCGGCACGGATCATGCTGGCATTGCGACACAAATGCTGGTAGAGCGGCAACTGACCAGCGAAGGAACGAGCCGTCAGCAGCTTGGCCGCGAGGCCTTCGTCGAGCGCGTATGGCAGTGGAAGCGTCACTATGGCGGCGCCATTCTCGGCCAGATGAAGCGGCTGGGAACCTCGGTCGATTGGCAACGCGAGTACTTCACCATGGACGAGCGGTTATCGGTCGCCGTGCGCGAGGCCTTCGTCCGCCTTCACGAGCAGGGGCTGATCTATCGCGGCGCATACATCGTCAACTGGTGCCCGCGCTGCCAAACCGCCATCAGCGACCTCGAAGTCGTTCACGTGGAGCAGAAGGGCCACCTGTGGGAGATTCGGTACCCCGTCCTCGGCCCTGCGGGCGGCAATGTTTCGGATGAGTTCATTACTGTAGCTACTACCCGCCCCGAAACCATGCTCGGCGACGTAGCCGTAGCCGTTCATCCCCAGGACGAGCGCTACCTCCACCTGCACGGCAAGAAGCTCCGCCTGCCGTTGATGGGCCGCGAGATCCCCGTAATCCTCGACGAGTGGGTCAGCCGCGACTTCGGCACCGGCGCGGTCAAGGTGACCCCGGCGCACGACCCCAACGACTTCGCGCTCGGCCAGCGCCACAATCTGCCCTCCATCAACGTGATGGACTCGACCGGCCATATCAACGCCGAAGGCGGCGTCTACGCCGGCCTGGACCGCTACGCGGCGCGCAAGAAAATCGTCCAGGACCTGGAAGAACAGAAGCTCCTCGGCGCTGTGAAGGACTACATCAACAACGTGGGCCACTGCGACCGCTGCAAGACCGTCGTCGAGCCGCGCCTTTCGACGCAGTGGTTCGTCGCCGTCAACAAGAAGCCTCAAGATGGCGGAGCCTCCATGTCTGAGCTCGCCATCGCCGCTGTCAAGCCCGATGCCACCGGCAACAAGGCCATCCGCTTCACGCCGGAGATGTACGAGAAAATCTACCTCGAATGGATGAACAACATTCACGATTGGTGCATCTCACGCCAGCTCTGGTGGGGCCATCGCATCCCGGCGTGGCATTGTGCCCAGTGCAGCAAGATCACCGTGGCGCGCGAAGACCCAACCACCTGCGCTCACTGCGGTTCGGCCCAGATCACGCAGGAGACCGACGTGCTCGACACCTGGTTCTCCTCCGGCCTGCTGCCCGTCTCCGTTTTCGGCTGGCCGAATATCACCGCCGAAAACCGTAGCGACTTCGATGCTTTCTATCCGACGAGTTTATTGGTCACGGGCTTCGACATTTTGTTCTTCTGGGTCGCGCGGATGATTATGTTCGGCTGTTGGTTCGCCGGGGATGTTCCGCTGCCGGACGGTTCAAAGCGCGAGCTGAAGGATTCGGTCCCATTCAGGGGGGTCTACATTCACGCACTGGTGCGCGATGCCAACCGCGAAAAAATGTCCAAGACCAAGGGCAACGTCGTCGACCCCATCGAGATCGTCAAGCAGTACGGGACGGATGCAGTCCGGTTCACGCTGGCCAGTATGGCTTCGCCCGGAACCGACATCGCCTTCAATGTAGCTCGCACCGAGGGTTACCGTGCTTTTGCCAACAAGATTTGGAACGCGGCACGGTTCATTTTTATGAATATAGACCGAGCGGCAGAGGCAGGAATTACAGCATCCGTCGGGAGCCTAATCAGATCATCATTCTTTGTTAACAAGTGGCCGATAGAGGAACTTTGGATACTGTCGCGGCTCAATAGAACCGCGCACGATGTCAATTTGGCGCTTGAGAAGTATCGATTCGACGACGCGGCGAATTTTATTTATCAATTTTTTTGGGGAGAGTTTTGCGATTGGTATCTTGAAATTGTCAAACTGCGTCTTGATTTTGGAGATGAAGCAGACAGGGATGGAGCCGGCGCATCACTCTCGACGCTACTGTACGTCTTTGAGGCGTCGTTACGGATGCTTTCGCCGTTCATGCCGTTTATCACGGAGGAGATTTGGCATGCTTTGTACAATGGCAGTCCGCCACGGAAATCAATCGCGCTAATGAACTACCCGCAATTTGAGACACATGACGTATTCTCACAACTCGCATTTGACAGTGCCGAGATTGCAATGGATCACGTGCAATTGGCTATGGAACGCCTAAGGGAGGCAATTGTTGCACTGCGCTCTAGCCGAAAGGATCTTGGTGTTGACGAGAAGGTGTTCGTAAACGCGAAGATCGCCTCCGGGAAATCAGGCGTTCTTCGCAAGAACGTTGAAATAGTCAAGAGCTTGGACATCCTAGAGAATCCAGACGTCATTAAGAAGCTTGCTAAGATAAATGATTTGGAGATCGTCTTCTTCTCCGAGCGCGATGGGAAATATGCACACCTGCCTTGGCAGACTTTCGGAGCTATTGACGTTTATGTGGAATTTGACAAGCAAATCGACGTCCCCGCCGAGAGCGAGCGCTTGACAAAGGACATCGCAAAGTATGAGAAAGGTCTTACCTCCGCCGAGCGCCAGTTGGGAAACGAAGGCTTTCTGGCCAAGGCGCCGGCGCATGTGGTCGAAGGGCTCAAGAAGCAGGAAACAGAAATGCGCTTACTGCTGGAAAAGGCGCGCGCCGCGCTGGAGAACCTGAAGAAGGGGAATTAGCTATGTCCTGTGACTGCGCACGATGCCGGCAGCACTATAGAACTCTTGGGATCGCCTTTGGGATTCCCGAGGAATCCACCATTCAAGAGGCGTATCGCGAATCGGTCAAACAATGGCATCCCGATCTCTATGAGAATTACGCCAGCATGCGGGCAGATGCGGAAGAACATTTCAAGCAGATTCAGATTGCTTACCGGGAATTGACGGAGCACAACGCGGTTGCGGCAGAATTGCCGGTGGAAAGCGTGGAGGTGAAACCTGAAAGCACGCCGTCCTCTTCACCCTCCATCTCGTTTGGCGACGCGCCGGGCTGCCTGACTGCGCAGCAATTCACCCCGCAGGTTGAAGCGATGATCGCCCCCCACCTGGGAAAGCTCGGCATGGCCGTGGCAATCGTCGATCTAGCCGGAACCGGGTCGCACACCGGCAACTACTCTCAATTCCTTCTCCTGGCTACTCGTGGAATCATGGTGCGCGATTCCCGCAACATCATCTCTGTCCTCTGGTATACCGACCTGGGAGAGATCAATCTCATCGACCGGCGCAGGGGCGGCAAACTAAGTACATGGCAAAAATTCGTGGAAAACGTCTCTGGCAGCCAATCGAATTACGCACTTGAGATCAACCGGAGCAATGGAATCAACTTTTGCTCAATCTCCGGTCAGATAGAAGACAGCGTCAAGACGGTTATTTATGACTTTCTCATGCGCCAGAAACCCCAGACTCATCCCTGAGCAGGCGAAAAAGGAACCATGGACTGGAAGAGCAGCCGCATCGACGCATTGCTGGAGCAG
>JBEKZR010000143.1:0-8170 GCA_049509715.1 Occallatibacter sp.
TCATCGCCAAGGCCATTCACGCCAACTCGCCTCGCAAGGACAAGCCCTTTGTCCCCGTCAACACAGGTGCCATGCCCTCGGAGCTGCTCGAATCCACCCTCTTCGGCCACGTCAAGG
Organism: Occallatibacter sp.; assembly: GCA_049509715.1. Lineage (GTDB taxonomy): Bacteria > Acidobacteriota > Terriglobia > Terriglobales > Acidobacteriaceae > Telmatobacter. Next base: position 118 of record JBEKZR010000143.1, read on the forward strand.
GCGCATTCACTTCCGCCGTCGCCTCAAAGAAAGGCCTCTTCGAAGTCGCCAACGGCGGCACGCTCTTCCTGGACGAAATCGTCACCATGGGCATGGACACCCAGGCCAAAATCCTCCGCGTCCTGCAGGACCGCCGCTTCATGCACCTGGGCGGCATCCAGGAGATTCAGGTGGACGTGCGCATCATCGCCGCCACCAACATCGATCTGCGCAAGGAAGTCCGCGACGGACGCTTCCGCGAGGACCTCTTCTACCGCCTCAACGTCATCACCGTGGACCTGCCGCCCCTGCGCGCCCGCCGCGAAGACATTCCCCTGCTGGCGCAGCACTTCCTCGACTTCTACGCCAACGAGAACGGCCTCGCGCCTCGCAAGCTCTCCGCCGACGCTATGCGCGCCCTGGTCGATTACGAGTGGCCCGGCAACGTCCGCGAACTCGAGAACGTCATCGAGCGCGGTGTCGTGCTCTCCTCGGGGCCCGTCATCGGCTCCGAACTGCTGCCCGGCCATATCACCGGCCGCAGCTTCCAGGACGCCCTGCTCGAACACAACCCCAACGCCTCGCTCTTCGACATCCTGGAAGACATCGAGCGCCGCATCATCCTCGAGAAGCTCGAGCGCTGCAACTGGAACCAGACCGAAACCGCCGAGCAGTTCCGCATCCCGCTGTCCACGCTGAACCAGAAGATCAAGCGGCTGAATATCGAGATTCGCAAGAAGGGCCGCGAATAGAGCGTGTTTCAAAAGCTAGCCCGACGCGGCGAGTATCAGGGCCCGACTTTCCCGGAGTCCCCATCGACAGCTCTTCGTCGATGGGGTGGGACTTTAGCCGTGCCATAATGCAGCAATATCACGTAGGCTTTATCCCCGAGGCATGCGCTTTCCCTACCCTTCAGCTCCTCGTCACTGGCGCCCATTCCCCCAATCGTTTACCCTCAAAAGTTCCACCCTAGATGACCACCGCCGCCGACCAAGCCCGCTACCCGCTTACCCAGGGCGTGAACCCGTGGCTGGTCACCTTCTCGGTCATGCTGCCCACCTTCATGGAGGTGCTGGACACCGCCATCGCCTCGGTGGCCCTGCCCTACATCGCCGGCAGCCTTTCGGCCTCCAACTCCGAGGCCACCTGGGTCCTCACCAGCTACCTGGTGGCCAACGCCGTCATCCTGCCCGCCTCCAACTGGTTCGCGCGCCGCTTCGGCCGCAAGCGCTTTCTGCTCACCTGCGTCACAATCTTCACCATCGCCTCGTTTTTCTGCGGAGCCGCGCCCTCCCTGAGCGTCATCCTGCTGGCCAGGGTGTTGCAGGGAGCGGGCGGCGGCGCCCTCCAACCCTTGTCGCAATCCATCCTGCTGGAAAGCTTTCCCGTCCAAAAGCGTTCCATGTCCATGGCCGCCTACGGCCTGGGCATTGTGGTGGCCCCGGTGATCGGGCCCACTCTGGGCGGTTGGCTTACTGATACCTTCAGTTGGCGCTACGCCTTCTACATCAACATCCCCGTCGGCATTCTCGCGGTCATCATGATCACCCGCTTCGTTCACGACCCGCCCTACATCAAGAACGCCAAGGTCGGCCCCTTCGACAACATCGGCTTCGGCCTCCTGTGCGTCTGGACCGGCTGCCTCCAGATCGTGCTCGACAAAGGCCAGGAAGACGACTGGTTCGGCGCAGCCTGGGTCCGCTGGGCCGTCGGCGCGCTCGTCGTCTCCCTTATCCTCTGGATCTGGCGCTCCTGGTCCAATCCAAAGGGGCTGGTTGACCTGCACGTCCTCAAAGACCGCAACTTCCGCACCGGCTGCTTGCTGGTCGCCATGCTCGGCATGTGCATCTACATCACCATCGCCATCCTGCCCCTCTACTACCAGGAGATTCTGGGCTACACCGCCTTCACCGCCGGGATGGTGGTGGCGCCGCGGGGCCTGGGGTCCATCGTAGGCTCGCCGGTCATCGGCATTCTCGGCTCCCGCATCGACAACCGCAAGCTGCTCTGCGCCGGCTTCCTGGGCTTCGCCGCCTGCGCCACAATCTTCGGCACCGTCAATCTCGACATCGGCCCCTACACGCTGCTGATCCCCATCACGCTGACCGGCTTTGCTCTGAGCTTTGTCTTTGTCCCCATGTCCACCATGATGATGGCCACCATCCCCAACAAGGATATGGGCGCCGCCACAGGCCTCGCGAACATGCTGCGCAACATCGGCGGCTCGGTCGGCATCGCCATGGCCACCACCGCGCTGATCCGGAGAGCCGCCCTGCACCAGACCGAGATCGGCGCCCACCTCTCGCCCTCCAATCCCATCCTTCAGCAGGACTCCCGTGCCATCGCCGCCTACCTCGCCCATCACATCGGCCCCGCCCAGGCCCGTCCCGGCTCCTTCGGCCTGCTCTACGGCCTCATGGAGCAGCAATCCGCCCTCATGGCTTATGTAGATGTCTTCCGCTGGACGGCGCTGCTGGCCCTCCTCTGCGCCGCTGCCGCCTGGATGTTCAAAAAGCCCGTCACGCACGCCGCCCCGCCGCCGGGGATGCATTGAAGAAATCCATGCTATAGTCGTTCCACGTTGGAAACTTGGCATGAAAAGAATGCTTTGTATACTCCCTCTGGTCCTCGCTGCTGTGCTGTGTAACAGCCAATCCACCAAGGACTCAGCCAAACCCGATTTGAGCAAGTTCTCGTCGGACCAGCTCAAGGCTTGTTTTGATGATTCCAAAGTCTGCGGAAGCAGCAGTGTCTGGGACATTTCTGATGAACTTGCTAGCCGCCTCCCGGCTCTTACCACAGAGCAGCTTCTCGCTTGCTTCGCCAATTGGAAGATTTGTGGAGTGGGCGAAGATCAAGCGAGCGGTTGGCCCATTTCCGATGAACTCGCACGTCGCGGCGATCCACACGATCTTCTTGTGCGTTACTGGAAGGAACCCAACTGGCTAATCCGAAACGGAATAGAACATGTCGCTTATCACTTCAACACGCCGGAAGTAACCGCCTTCATGCAAAGGGTCCTCGCTCAGCGAAAGAAAGACGGTGAAGACTTTTACTGGCCTGCGAATTATCTCGCCAAGAAATGCGATCCAACCGGACTCAAAGAGCTCAGCACCGGTCGCCATCGTAACCAGGGAAGCCTACAGTACCAGACCACTCTCGTTTTGTTTGGTAAGTGCCAATACCGCCTCGCAATCCCTTATCTGGCTGGAGAAGCCCTCTATGACTTTTCCTTAAACATCGTGGGTGCCGCCGAAGAGAGCCTTAAGGCTCTCTATCCCGACCACCCCAGGGAATTCAAGACACTTGAGGATGAGCAGAAGTATTACTGCCGTCGCGCAAAGCAGGAAGGCTTTAAAGTGGATTGCGAATCAAAGTGAAGATGAGCTCGAATCGCACTTTGCCCCCAACTCGCCAGCGCCATAAATCTGCACATCTCTTCGTCGTACTTTTCAATCCGCCCGTCGAGAGTGCCGCGGGATCAGCTAACTCCCGTCAGCGCAACATTGCCCCCGGCTTGCGCTTCCCGGAGATGAGGGATCCGGACTGCCGCGGATTTCTTGTTAACCATTTATCTCTCTGCTGGGTTATACCGGTGAAGTTGAATCTCTTGTTTGGAGACAAATATGGAAAACTGGCTGGTTCCTATCGCGGTATTCACCATGATCGGCTGGATTGTGTGGGTCATCTTCTCGACCGTGCTGCGCTACAAGGCGGCCAAGGTGCAGGGTGAGGTGGCCAAGGCGCTGCTGTCGCGCTTTGACTCGGCGCAGGCGATGATGGCTTACGTGGAGACCGACGCCGGCAGGAAGTTTCTTTCTTCACTGGCGCAGGAATCAGGAACCGCGTACGGCGGTATCCTTGACTGTATACGGTGGGGGCTGATCTTCCTGATCGTGGGCGGAACGGTCTGCTGGATGCATGCGGCCGGGGTGGTCGACCACGATGCGCAGGTAATGGGGATCCTGGCTGTTGCGCTGGGCGTGGGACTGGAAGCGGCGGCGGCGGTTTCTTACTTTGCTTCGCGCGCGCTGGGATTGGTCGGGCCGGCGCCGAAGGCTTGATCGCGGGCGGTGGGGATGGAAGATGTACGCATGATTGCGGCTTGGACGACGCCGGGACGCGAGCAGACAACAGCGGGCGAGGAAGGCTTCATGCGGCTCTATGAAGCGACTTCACGCCCGCTGTGGGGCTATCTGCAACATGCCAGCGGACGGCCCGACGCGGCCGACGACCTGCTCCAGGAGACCTATTGCAAGTTTCTTTTGAGCAAGGCGCCGGCGATGGATGAGGCGCAGACCCGCTCGTATCTCTTCCGTATCGCCACCAACCTGCTGCACAACCGGTTTCGCAGCCGCGAAGACGCCGCCCTTGAAGAGCCTGCCGAATGTGGCGCGGAAACGGACGAGGCGGCGCGGCTGGATGTGCGGGCGGCCATGTGGCGGCTGAAGCCGCGCGAGCGGGAGTTGCTGTGGCTGGCCTACGTTGAGGGGATGAGCCACGCGGAGATCGCCGCCGCCACAGGATTGGGCGTAATGAGCATACGGATTCTGCTCTACCGCGCCCGGCGGAAGGCCAGCGGGATTCTGCGTCCGCAGAGGACAAAGTCATGAAGCTTTTGGGTTGTGAGCAAGAGGCTGGCGTCATCCGCGCCATGCAAACTGGCGGCTGGACGGAATTTCTGCGCCTGCATGTGGCTGACTGCCAGGATTGCAGCGAAGCCTTGCGCCTGGCCGAGGCGCTGCGCCAAGAGGCCCGGCGCGCGGAAAGAAGCTGCAATCCGCCCGATCCATACTGGATTCTGCAGCGGTCGCGGCGGATGGCCCGCGAAATCGCCGTGCGGCGCATGACCCTGCTGCTGGCGTCCATGCGCGCTCTGGCCGCGTTCTACGTGGTCGCGGCGGCCGGGTGGCTTTTGCGCGGCTATGCGGCGCTTCAGTTCCGCGAAGCCGTCTCGTCAATCTCCGGCGCGTCCACCTGGTTTGCGCTGATGGGAGCCATGGTTGCCGCGGTATGCGTTGCCGCCGGCCTATGGCCGATTCTGCACGAAGATGCCACACGCGGGAAGGCCGGTTCAGTCCGCTAATCCTGCCAGCCATCTCACGCGCTGTCTGGATGTTCAAAAAGCCTGTCAAGCACGCCGCTTCGCCGCCGGGGATGCATTGGAACCGGCGCTATACTGATTTGCAATGCGCGTCCTTGTGATCTTCGGTTTTATGGCCTTGCTACTTGTCCCGGCCCTGTGGGCTGAGCGGACCTGCTCACAGCCGGATTTGCAGTTAGCCGCCCAACATGCAAAGGCAGTCCAGGCAGAGCTACTCGCCTACAAACTCCAGGGCGAGATGGACGAGAGTGTACCTGCCACACTGCAAGCGCAGATTTCCGCGTTCAAGGAATCGCTTGCCGCGTTGGCAGACGCCGCGTTGAAATGTGCGCCGGACGATGCAAATCCGAAACTAATCGAGTCAATGCTTGCCAAACTGCTCAATGCCAACAAGCCGGTTGTGAATGAGGTTTACGATCCCAAGAAGCCGCCGCAGCTTGACCACATCTACGGCGATGGGATAACCGTCAAGGTGACCGCGTCGGCCAAGTTGCCGAGTCTATTCCTGGTTGAGTTCGGCTTTGACATTGCCTGCGGAAATGACTCCATGCTCCTCGCGTATGAAAGAGGCAACGATCATTGGCAACAGGCACTCCGCTGGCAAAGTGGCAATTACGAGGACGTATCCGGCGCTTTCGGCGACTTCTTTCAGTACCAGATTCTTCAGCCGAGTGACTCCACTAGCTGGCTCCTCGCCGTCGCTCATGGTCGTCCGTGGTGTACGTCCCGTTGGAGCGGCTTTCACCTGGACGTAGTTCAGCCGTCCGCCAGATCTACTCCGCAACAGACCATCTTCGACCTGAGCGCCGATTATGTCAGATTTGAGATTGACCCAACCATGAAGCTGACACCGGGCGGATTTCAACTCCGCATGGAAGCGGGCAGCCTTGACATGACCTTCATGACTCGTCCCGTCATCTACCGTTACCGTGTCTCCGGCAAACAGTTCACGCGCATTCAGCCTATCGCCAACAACGGCCGCGACTTCGTGGACGAATGGCTTCAATCACCTTGGACCGACGCACAAAGGTGGACAGCGCCCGAAGGTCTGCCCACCCTTGAACCCGTCTATAAGAAGATTGCAGCCTTCCGCGATCCCAAAGCCAAAGAGTGGCCGAGCTTCACCTACGGTCCGGTGCGATCATGCACTGATTCGCCATCGCACTTCCAGGTGGAACTCGACGAAGGATGGTGGGTAGAACAGCAGAAAGATTGGCGTCCCGACAAACCGACATTTTTCCATATCTAAGAAGGCGAGAATTCCTTCACGATACTTTCTGCTTCTGACAAGCCTGACCCACGTTGCACCGGCCACGACATCATGCCAAAGCACTGACCGAAACCCTACGCCGGATCGCCAAAGACCCGCCCGCCAGCCAGCCGCACGGCATCCGCCAACTGCCCGTCGAAGGTGGCCAGCTCTCTGCCGGTGCGCAGTACGAGTTCAAGATAGGTGGCGTCATAACCCGTAAGTTTGTAGGCGCGGGCCAGTGTCAATACTGTAGTTTGAACCGCCGACGGCCGCGTCAAATCCTCCACAATCGGCAGCGCACTGACCATGCTGAGGAACGACGCCGACGTGGAGACTCCGATTCCGCCTCTGCGTTCGGCCACCAGTACGCCATTGGCCACCTCGGGGAACCACAGAGCCGGCACAACTGCACCGCGAGGCAGAATGTAGCGCAGAACTTCATCGGCCAATTGATCTTCTATTGGATCGACGCGCCTGGCCAGCCAAGCCAGCGTTGCGGAGGCATCCAGAACCAAATCCATGCTCTGCTCTTACTTTCTTCCCTCACGAATCCATTCCAGAACCGTGTCACCTGGAATCCCTTCGATTCGGGGAAAATTGAGCAGTGCTTCCACGGCTGCGGCTGCTCTTGCCCGCGACCGGTCCGGCGCAACGGGCACCAGATTCGCCACCGCCCGGCCACGCTTGGTGATCGTAAACCGCTCTCCCTGCTCGACTTTGCGCAGAATCTCAGAGAGCTTCGTCTTGGCGTCAAAGGCGCCAATTTCGGTATAAATGCAATCTTCAACCGCCATAAACCCTCCAACCCGTTCTCTGGGCAAACCAACTAGTTTACAAACTAGTTTACTCCCGTTTCCGCCTCATTCCTTCACTTTTTTTGTCGGCAATTTTCCACAACTCACCCCACCGGCGGCAAGAACCACCGCACGAGGCCGTCCCGATCCTTTTCTGGTACCTTAATCGGTGTCGGTTTAAGGGGCACGCAACCCAGGCGAAGGAGATTTGTGTCGATGAAACAGCTTGCGAAAATCTTGGGTTGCACGGGCCTGGTGGTCCTGGCGCTGGCGTCCGCAGCCGCGCCAGCCCAAACAACGGTCGAAACGCTCGACCCTGCCCTCCGCACACGCGTCGACCGCATCGCCGCCCAGATCCTGGAACAGACCGGCGTCCCCTCCGCCTCGGTCGCCGTCGTTCAGCACGGCAAGCTAGTCTACACCCACGCCTACGGCAGCGCCCGTCTCGCCACCGCAACCACCCCCGCCGTCCCCGCCACGCCCGACATGCGCTACTCCATCGGCTCCATCTCCAAGCAGTTCACCGCCGCCGCCATCCTGATGCTCCAGGAAGACGGCAAGCTCTCCCTCGACGACGCCGTCGGCAAGTACGTTCCCGGCCTTACCCGCGGCGGCGAAGTGACCATCCGCCAAATCCTCTCCCACACCTCCGGCTACCAGGACTATTGGCCCGAGGACTACGTCATGACCCCCATGCTCGCCCCCGAATCCGCCCAGCAGATCCTCGACACCTGGGCCAAAAAGCCCCTCGACTTCGAGCCCGGAACCCAGTGGCAGTATTCGAACACCAACTTCGTCATCGCCGGCCGCATTGTGGAAACCGTTACCGGCGCGCCCCTCATGGACTTTCTCGCCCGCCGCATCTTCCGCCCCCTGGGCATGAACTCCGTCTGGAACTCCGACGAATCTAAGCTCACCCAGGCC
>JBEKZR010000144.1:0-8133 GCA_049509715.1 Occallatibacter sp.
CCGGAGAACAGCTATCGCACGGCGGATGGAACGATAGGCCGGCAGACGGTCGGCGCCACCATGGACTACGAGATCATCTACTCGCTTTTCCATGCGACCATGAGCGCCTCCGAGATTCTGGGCGTTGATGCTGCCTATCGCGCACAGTTGGAAAATGCGCTCAAGCGCATTCCCGATCTCAAGATCGGAAAGTACGGCCAGTTGCAGGAATGGAGCGAAGACTACGACGAACCCACTCCGGGAATGAGTCACGTGTCGCATCTGTTCGCGCTGTTTCCGTCCGATGAGATTACGCCGCGGGTTACGCCCGAACTGGCCAAAGCCGCGCGCATTTCGCTCGAGCGGAGGGTGCAGAATGGCGCTGGCAAAAATGGATGGCCTGCCGCATGGTACTCGAACCTCTGGGCGAGGCTTGAGGACGGCGACCGCGCCAATCAACATATCCAGAATCTGCTGTCCACCGCGTCGGAGAGCCTGTTGAACGCAAGCCGCATGTGGTTCCAGATCGACGCAAACCTGGGCGGCGCTTCCGGCATCGCCGAAATGCTGCTACAGAGCCACTCCGGGGAAATCGCAATTCTGCCGGCGCTGCCTGCCGCCTGGCCGGAAGGCAGCTTCCGTGGCCTGCGGGCTCGTGGAGGTGTGGATGTGGATGCGTCCTGGAAAGACGGTAAGGCCATCTCCGCGGCGCTCCACCCGGCCGTTGCCGGAAAATTCAAATTGCGGCCGCCGCAAGGGCAGCGCATCGCAAGTATTCACTCGGCAGGGCGAACCATCAAGGCCAGTGAATCCAACGGCGACTGGAGTGTGAGGCTCGAAGCACGGAAAGAGTACAAGATCACGTTCGAGTAAGGGCAGCCGGGGACGCATAGAATCTGTTTCAGAATTCCCATCCTGGCCGTATACTTGCTTCCTGCCGCACTTTCGCGCGGCCAAGAACACTCCATGACGCTTGCTCTGCTGGGTCTGATCACCATCGTTGTCCTGCTTGCGGCCATTCTGAGCAAGAAGGTCTCGCCGCTGGGTGCGCTGCTGGTTATTCCAGTGTTGGCGTCTCTGGCCGGGGGATTCGGCCTCAAGACAGGCGCGTACATCGTCTCCGGCATCCAGAGCATCGCGCCCGTCATTGGAATGTTCATCTTCGCCATCCTCTATTTCGGCATCATCACCGATGCAGGCGTGCTCTCGCCCATCATCAGCTGGCTTCTCCGCGCAATCGGCTACAGGCCATCGCGCATTGTTCCGGGCACGGCGCTATTGGCATTGCTTGTGCATCTTGACGGCTCCGGCGCGGTGGTTTTCCTGGTTACCATTCCCGCGCTGCTGCCGCTCTACGAGCGGGTTGGCATCGACCGCCGCATCCTGGCGTGCGCAGTATCGATGGCTGCCGGCGTCAATTTTCTGCCCTGGACCGGGCCCACAATCCGGGCAGCGTCCGCGCTGCATCTGTCCACGGTCAGCATCTTTACTCCACTGATCGGCGTGCAGATTGTGGGTCTTGGGTTTGTCTTTGCCGTTTCGTTCCTGCTCGGCCTCCGGGAGGAACGCAGAATCGGCCGGGAGCATCTGGCAGCCTGTGCGTCAGCGCAGGCCGGGAGCCCTGAGGCCGCTTCGCGCTTGCCGCGGCACTTTGCACTGAACATTCTCATCACGGCCCTGTTGCTCGGCGTGATGATCTCGGGCAAGGCCGATCCGGTTGTCATCTTCATGCTCGGAGCCGTTGTGGCCCTGGTGTTGAACTTCCCGTCCCTCCAGGCCCAGCAGGAGCGGCTTGCCGCGCACGCGCCCGCCGCGCTCGCGATGGCGAGCATTCTCTTTGCCGCCGGCGCTTTCACCGGCATCCTCAAAGGCACTGGGATGCTGAGCGCAATGGCTTCCGCCGCGGTGGCTCACCTCCCGCAACATGGGGCAACGCACATTCCCTTCGTTATGGCCATCTGTTCCATGCCGCTCAGCCTGCTCTTCGATCCGGACTCGTTCTACTTCGGCGTACTTCCCGTAGTTGCAAATGCTGCTGGCGCACTTGGCGTGGCTCCCATCAGCGTTGCCCAGGCGGCGCTGCTGGGGCAGATGACGACCGGCTTTCCAGTGAGCCCGCTTACGCCTGCAACCTTCCTGGTGGTTGGCCTCAGCGGCATCACGCTTGCTGAGCACCAGCGCTTCGCCATTCCCTTCCTCTTCGGCGCTACCCTGGTCATGACCGCGGCCAGCGTCCTGTTTGGAATCTTTCCGTTTTGAGCCGCCGGGAGAAATCGCTATGAGGACCGTCAGAATCGGCGCAGGAGCAGGATACTCGGGCGACAGAATCGACCCGGCCATCGAAATTGCCCGGAGCGGACAGATATCCTACCTGGTCTTCGAGTGCCTGGCCGAGCGCACCATCGCGCTGGCGCAGTTAAGCAAGCGGATCGATCCGTCGGCAGGCTACGACCCACTGCTGACCGAGCGCATGGAAGCGGTTCTGCCCATCTGCCATCGGAATCACATCCGCATCATCAGCAATATGGGAGCTGCCAACCCGGTTGCCGCAGCGGCGCGCACCAGAGGGATTGCCCGCAAGCTGGGCCTCGATGGCCTCCGCATCGTAGCCGTCACCGGCGACGATGTTCTGGAACTGGTGCGAACGGTCAAGCCGGCGATCGTCGACGACGAAACAACGGTGGAATCGCTCGGCGACCAGATACTCTCTGCCAATGCCTACCTGGGCGTGGAACCGCTTCTGGAAGCGCTGGCAACGGGCGCAGATGTCATCCTCACAGGGCGCATTGCCGATCCATCTCTGTTTCTCGCTCCGCTGATTCATGAATTCAACTGGCCGCTCGACGATTGGCCGCTCCTGGGCCAGGGCACGGTTATCGGCCATCTGCTGGAGTGCGCGGGCCAGCTTACGGGCGGCTACTTTGCCGACCCAGGCTATAAGGATGTGCCCAATCTCGCCCGGCTCGGCTTTCCCATTGCCGAAGTCAGCGAAGATGGCCGCGCGATGGTCACCAAGGTCGCAGGCTCGGGCGGTTTAATCACCGCAGCCACCTGCAAAGAGCAGCTTCTTTACGAGATCATGGACCCCGCAGCCTATTTCACGCCCGATGTTGTCGCCGATTTCACCGGCGTCGAAATTCTCGAACAAGCTCCAGATCACGTGCGGGTTTCTGGCGGCAGCGGACGGCAGCGTCCCTCCAGCCTCAAAGTCTCGATTGGCCACCAAGACGGATTCGTTGGCGAGGGTCAGATCTCCTATGCGGGGCCCGGCGCGCTGGCCAGAGCCCAGCTTTCCCGCGAGATTCTTGCAGAGCGGCTCCGCGAGCATCGATTTCAGGATTTGCGCTTTGACTTGATCGGTGTCAGCTCCATTCACGGGGAAGAGCTCTCGCGGATGCGCAGCGAGCCCTACGAGGTCCGGTTGCGCGCCGCAGCACGAGCCTCCTCGAGTCAGCTCGCGTCGCTCATTCCACGAGAGGTGGAGGCGCTCTACACGAACGGCCCCGCGGGCGGTGGCGGCGTTTCAGGCTCAGTCCGCGAGACCATCGCCATCTTCTCCACACTCCTCCCTCGCGAACTCATCGCGCACCACGTCCATCTCGAGGTGACCTAACATGCTGCTGCGAGAGATTGCGCACACACGCACCGGCGACAAAGGGCGCATTCTGACCATTTCGCTGATCGCTTATCGCGACCAGGACTACGCGCTCCTGGAGAAAGAAGTGACCGCGGAAAAAGTCAGCGCCCATTTCGGCAGCCTGATCGATCGTCCCGCTGCCCGCTACGCGCTTCCCAAACTTGCCGCGCTCAACTTTGTCCTGCACCGGCCTGCATCCCAGGGAGTCACTCGCTCGCTGGCGGTCGACACCCATGGAAAATGTCTCGGCTATGCGCTGCTCAATCTTGAGATCTGATCTGCCCAAGGCACCACCGTGCCCGGTGACGAACGGGCTCACTGATCGATGGTGTATTTCAACTATAGTTGAGGGTTACTTCCGGATTGCCGGTGAGCCGCCCGGAACTCCGCTGAGACCCAGAAAAACGTTCGAGAAGCCTACTTATGGGGACAAATTTGGGGCGGCCTCGTCATCATTCAGTTGCGACAGGCTGCCAAAGCTCGACACGATTTCCTTCCTGATCGGTGATCCAGCCAAACTTTCCGAAGTCATAGCTTTCGCGTTTTGGATCGACGGTGACACCTTCGTCTATCAGACGGTCCAGCACAGCATCCAGGTCGTCCACCTGCAGATTGATCATTACTTTCTGTGCCGGAGGGAAGTATGCATTGTCCTGTTTGAAAAGGGCGAAGACGACCTGAGCGTGTTGCGTCGGGGCAGGAAACGCGAATGATCCTTCGGACTTCACCAGACCCAGATGCCGCTCGTACCATTGATAAAGAGCTTTTGGATCGTCCGCTCGCAAGAATATTCCGCCAAAGCCAGTGATTGAAGCCATGTAACCTCCTAATGAGAATAGTTTGACAGTTCAGAAGACGAAAGGCCAGGGCTTGCGTCCTGGCCTCATGGTTTACGCGGTCATGATTGCGGGACCGGCGGAGGGTTCGACAGGGGCTTTGCGGCGCAGGATGACAGCGGAGATGAGAGTAATGATTAGGCCCACGGGCAGGGGCTCCATGAAGGTGTAGGCCATGTTGACGAAGGGGTTTTGGTAGAGCTGCTGAGAGCGCTCGATGGCAGCGACCTGCGCGGCGGTGGTGGCGGGGTCAAGTCCGGAGGACTGGACCTTGTGAATCTGCGCGGCGAAGTAGCTGTCCATGAAGTGGGGCATGAAGTTGAAGTAGAGGACCTCCCACGTGGCGACGTAGCAGACGGTGGTGATAAGGGCGATCAGGATGCCGCAGGCGAAGGCGCGGCCGAAGGAGATTTGGCCGGCGAGGGTGTTGTCGCGGTAGCTGCGGATACCGAAGTAGATGAGCAGGAACGACGCCACCATCATGGTGTAGCCGAGAACCATGCTGTGGCTGGAGCCGATCTTGTCGGCGAGGAGAAGCGATCCGTCCATAAGGACGGAGATCATGAGGCCGGAGATCAGGCCGAAGGTGAGGACGGTTTTCTTCATGGCTGGCTCCTTGTGTGAGAGTAACAACGGAATCAGGATGCGGTGTAGCGGGGCCGGATGTCGTCATCATTTCGAATGATTTTGCAGGAATGGAGCGAAAATCGTGCTTTCGGGTGACGCGTTTCCACCCCAGCGACGAAGACCTGTCGTTCACCCCAACAAGCAAAGACCGCTTGATGGGACCCCGAATGTCGCCGGGCACCCCGGCTTCACGGCAGGAGGCCTAGTTCTTTGCCGCGCTGGACGGCCTGGGTGCGGCGGGCGGCTCCGAGCTTGTCGAAGGCGCGGGCACAGTGTGTCTTGACGGTGTTCTCGCTGACGAAAAGGCTGGCAGCGATCTCGCGATTGCTGAAGCCGCGGGCGACCAGGGTGAGGATTTCGAGCTCGCGTGCCGTGATGCCGAGGGCCTGCTGGCGGGCCGTATTGGGAGCGAAAGGTTGGAGGGCGGGGGCTTCCGCCGGGACATGCACTTCCTTCACCACCACCGTTTCCCGAATGATTTCGCGACTGCCGGTTTCGCGACGGTGCGTGATCCTGAGGCCGAGCCAGATGCCAAAGGCCGCGAAGAGGATGGCGACGAGCGCGCTGTAGAGCTCGACGGAGTGCTCGATGATGACGAAGCGGTATTCGGTGTATTGGAGTGTGGCGATGAGGAGGCCGCCGACGACACCGAAGATGAGGACGTGGCGCCTCATGATGGGGTTGTGAAGAAGTATAACGGAGACGGCGAGGAAGTGGTTTCACCGGGGGAGAAAACAGGAGGGCCGAGGCGTGATCCCCTGGCCCTTTCGAGGAGCGCGAGTCGATTCACGGTACCTGCGCAAACGGGGTTCTGGGAAGCGTAGGGCTGAGGTTCTGGGCGAGCGGTCGGCTACTTGGCAGTTACTTATCGGTCAACAGATACTATGAGCCGTGATTGCGTTGTACCTATATATGAGTTTCTGTCATAGTCCAAACGCACCACAATCAGTCAACCTTCCATCCGCACGGCACAAGGGTAGCTAGGCATAAATCTTATACACCATTGATTATAAAAGCGTTAAATGGTGCCGGGAGGGGGGGTCGAACCCCCATGGCCGCAAGGGCCGGCGGATTTTGAGTCCGCTGCGTCTGCCAGTTCCGCCATCCCGGCTTGGGGTGGTGATGTCTCTGAAAAGTATCGCACAGGCTTTCCTTGCGGCGCTACCGGCCCTGCCTCCCTCCGCGGCTCCGGAACTCGCCCGCAAAGCCGGCCCCGCTGGCGCATCCGGAATGGGCCGATCTGAGCCCGTCCCAGCTTTCCACACCCATCCGCCGGCCCCCGGATGTGAATGCCGTGCGACAATGGAAGCAACAGCGATGACCACAGCCTCCTCTGCCCAGGTTGTTCCCTCGCCGGTTGCGGTCACCCCGCAACTGCTGGCTCAGCACAGCATCACCGCGGAGGAGTACGAGCGGATTCTGGCGGCGCTGGGCCGCGTGCCCTCCCTCACCGAACTGGGCATATACAGCGTGATGTGGAGCGAGCATTGCTCCTACAAATCCAGCCGCGTCCACCTCAAGCGGCTGCCCACCAAAAGCGACCGCGTGGTGCAGGGGCCGGGCGAGAACGCCGGCATCATCGACGTAGGCGACGGCTGGGCCTGCGCCTTCAAGATCGAGAGCCACAACCACCCCAGCTACATCGAGCCTTTTCAGGGCGCGGCCACAGGCGTGGGCGGCATCCTGCGCGACATCTTCACCATGGGCGCGCGGCCTCTGGCGGTCATGGACTCGCTGCGCTTCGGGCCGATCAGCGAAGAACTCGACCAAAACGCTGAAGAGCGGAAGCTCATCGCCCGCAATCACTCGATTGTCGAAGGCGTGGTCAGCGGCATCGCCGCCTACGGCAACTGTTTCGGCGTGCCCAATCTGGGCGGCGAAACCAAGTTCGAGCCCTGCTACAGCGGCAACCCGCTGGTCAACGCCTTCGCCCTCGGCCTGGTCCGCAAGGACGAAATCTTCTACGCCAAAGCCAGCGGCGCGGGCAACCCGGTCATCTACGTCGGCGCCAAGACCGGCCGCGACGGCATCCACGGCGCCACCATGGCCAGCGAAGAGTTCAGCGAAGGCTCGGAGGCCAAGCGGCCCAACGTCCAGGTTGGCGACCCGTTCATGGAAAAGCTCCTTCTCGAGGCCTGCCTTGAAGCCATGCAGACCGGCGCCATCGTCGGCATTCAGGACATGGGCGCCGCCGGGCTGACCTGTTCCACCTGCGAGATGGGCGCCCGCGGCGGCGTGGGACTCGACGTCGAACTGGACCTCGTCCCGCAGCGCGAAACCGGCATGTCCGCCTATGAAATCATGCTCTCCGAGAGCCAGGAGCGGATGCTACTGGTGGCCGTCAAGGGCCGCGAAGACGAAGTCCTCAAGGTCTTTGCCAAGTGGGGTCTCGACGCGGTCATCGTCGGCGCCGTCCAGCCGAAGCCGCGCCTCCGCATCCGCCACCACGGCGAGCTGGTCGCGGACATTCCCAACAAATCGTTGACTGATGACGCCCCGCTCTACCATCGTCCTGTAGGCGCATGGAAGGCCCCCGTCCCTCTCGAGCCCTCCGACAAACTCCTTCCCCAACTCGCCAAGGACCGCGATTTTACCGCCGACCTGAAAAAGCTGCTGGCCAGCTCGAACGTCTGCTCCAAGCGCTGGGTCCACGAGCAGTACGACTCGATGGTCCAGACCAACACCGTGATCGGCCCCGGCGGCGAGGCCGGCGTGATGCGCATCAAGGGAACGGGAAAGCCGGACGGACCTGAAGGACCGATCGGGGAGATCGGCCTGGCCATGGCTCTGGACGGCAACGGCCGCTGGGCTTATCTCGATCCCAAGCTGGGCGCGATGCACGCCGTGGCCGAGTGTGCGCGCAAGGTTGCCATGACCGGCGCAACCCCGGTGGCCGCCACCAACTGCCTCAATTTCGGCAATCCCGAGAAGCCGGAGATCATGGCCCAGCTTGCGGCGGCCATCGACGGCATCGCCGAAGCCTGTACGGCCCTCGGCACGCCCGTCACCGGCGGCAACGTTTCCCTCTATAACGAAACCCGCGGCGAAGCCATC
>JBEKZR010000145.1:0-8099 GCA_049509715.1 Occallatibacter sp.
GATGCACGAAGAACTTGACCCGGTCTCCCGGTTTCAGATGCAGATGTTCCCGAACCGCCTTGGGAATGGTCGCCTGCCCCTTGATACTCAGTGCGGATTCCATGCGCCCCTTTACATTCTCAAAAAAGTAATACCACCCGGCTGGCACAAAGTCAATCCCATGGGCAGTTGGCCCGGTCCTCAAGCATCAAATCTGGGAGGGATCGGTCGCGCGGCAGCCTCATCAGGCCAGCACTTCATGGCGCACGAAATGGAGGCGGATGACCTTTGCCGGGAGTAACCACTTACTGATCGCGCAGGTTCAGAAAGCGTGGCCCTGATCGGGATTGTCGAAGCGGGTGAAGCGCGAAATAAAATTCAGAAGGACGGTTCCGGTGGGGCCGTTGCGCTGTTTGGCGAGGATGATCTCGGACTTGGCTTTGTCGGCCTCGCTCATCTCCTCGTCGCGGTTGTAGCAGGCCTCGCGGTGGATGAAAGCCACTACGTCGGCGTCCTGCTCGATGGAGCCGGATTCGCGCAGGTCGCTCAAAAAAGGACGCTTATCTTCGCCGCGGCGCTCGCTGGCGCGGGAGAGCTGCGACAGGGCCAGGACCGGCACGTTCAGCTCCTTGGCCAGGGCTTTGAGGCCGCGGGAGATGGCTGAGACCTCCTGGGTGCGGTTCTCGTAGCGCTTGCCGCCGGCCGAGGGCGGCGTAGCCGACATCAGTTGCAGGTAGTCCACCACGATGAGGTCGAGGCCGCCGGTGTTCTGGCGGAGGCGGCGGGCCTTGGCGCGCATCTCGGCCAGCGAGATGCCTGCGGTGTCGTCGATGAAGACGCGCGATTCGACAAGTTGGCCCAATGCATTCTGCAATTTGTCGTGGTCCTCCCGGCCCAGGAAGCCGGTCTGGAGCTTGCGCTGATCTACCCAGGCCTGGGAGGCCAACATGCGGCGCAGCAGCGACTCCTTGCTCATTTCCAGGCTGAAGACGGCCACAATGGCATGGCGGTTGATGGCCGCGTTCTGGGCGATGTTGATGGCCAGCGCGGTCTTGCCCATGGAGGGACGGCCGGCAATGACTATCAGTTCGCCCTTCTGCAGACCGCTGGTCATACGGTCAAATTCAGTGAAATCAGTAGCCAGGCCGGTGACTTCGCGGCTCTGCTTGTAGAGGTTGTCAATGCTGCCGAAGGAGTGCTGGACGATCTGGTCGAGCGACTGGAAGCCTTGGGTGATGCCTCTTTCAGTGACCTCCATCAGTTGCGATTCGGCGGCGCCGAGGACTTCAAGGGCGGTCTCGCCCTGGTCGGCGGCGCGGGCGATGGCCATGGAGCAGATGCCCATGAGCTTGCGCAGCAGACTCTTGTCCTTGACGATGCGGATGTACTCCTCGATGACCGGGCGTCGGGGCAGACCCTCGGTGAGGGAGGCCAGGTAGGCCACGCCGCCCACGGATTCGACCTCTTTGTAGCGGGCCAGCTCGTTGGCCAGGGTGACGATGTCGACGGCGCGCTGGGAGTCCATCAACTCGCTCATGCGCAAGAAGATACGGCGATGGGAGTCGAGGGAGAAGTCGTCGGATTCGAGCTTCTCGGCGGCCTCGGCGTGGGCGGCATTGTCGAGCAGAATGGCGCCGAGGATGGTTTTTTCGGCGTCGACATTCGCGGGCAGTCCGGCTTCGAGGGTCATGTCGGGGATGGTGGCCATAATGCGGCTGTCTCCGTCAACCAGGTTCTCAAAAGAGTTTAGGCCGAAGGGCGGCTGTGCAGAATGCGGTTGAATTTGGAAATCTGGAAAAACTGGCGCGAAAGACTGTCGAGAAGGACTATATCCGGGGACCTACCCCACCCGCCACACGAACGCACAGTAAAGTCCACACATCTGGGACTTTTTGCACTTGCACCCACAGGGGAATGTTTCTTACCATTTTTTAAGTTTGTGACCCCGGAAGGGATTGGACCTTCATCTCCAGCTTAGCGGGCGGGTGCTCTTTCCAATTGAGCTACGGGGCCATCACTTGGGCGCCAGGGATTACAGGTCTCTGGCGCTTTCGTTTTGTCCGCGCATTGCCCAACATCCAGGTCAATCCGCGAACATTCTCATATCTTAGGCATGTAGTAGCCCGATCATGGATGTGAAGATTTCGATGCGGAGGTGGAAAACGCGTCCCTGGCTCAGGCCGGGTGAGCAAATCACGAAAATAGGGCCGGGGCCTTGTTATAGCCATAATTTATGGCTATAATCGACGCATGAATGTTAGTACCGCAGAAGCGAAGAATCGCCTGCCCGAGTTGATCCGAGCCGTAGAGGGTGGGGAGCAGGTGGTCATCACCCGCCATGGGCACCCTGTTGCTCAGCTTGCTCCGCCGCCGGCTGAGCACAGCAAGGTGCGTTTCGACGGCATGAAGGGCCGGATTCGTTTTCTGCCCGGCTGGGATGATCCGATCACCGAAGAAGAACTGTTAGGTGAGGACACTTGAGCGCGGAGGTTCCAGGACACGGTTACCTGCTCGACACCCACACAGCGATCTTCTCCATGTCGCAGTCGAAGTCCCTCTCTGCTGCTGCAAAAGCTACCGTCGCCCTGGGACAAAACTTCCTCAGCGTGGTCTCGTATTGGGAGGTCATGGTCAAGAGCATGAAGGGCACACTGGATGTGGGCGACCCGCGCGCCTGGTGGTTCGATGCGCTGGAGCAACTGGCCGCCACTCCGCTGGTTCTGCGTCCCCAGCACATCGCCGCGGTCTACAGCCTACCGCCCATCCACAATGACCCATTCGACCGGATGCTGATTGCGCAGGCCACCGTGGAAGGGCTGGCGCTGGTAACCACCGATGGCGAGATGGCGCGGTATGCATCGGAGAGCTTGCGGGTGGTGGGGTGATGGGTGGATGCGCCGTGCATCCTAGATTAATTGTTGCCGATCACTTGGTTGGCTGCCAGCGGAGGATGGGCTTTCTTGCGGCCTGCACCTCGTCGAGGCGTGAGACGCGTGTGGAGTGGGGGGCGGATTTTACGAGGTCCGGAGTCTCCTCGACTTCGCGGGCGATGGAGCGCATGGCTGCGATGAACAGGTCCAGCTCCTCGAGCGACTCGCTCTCCGTGGGCTCGATCATCAGGGCGCCGTGGACGATCATGGGGAAGCTGACCGTGTAAGGGTGGAAGCCGTAGTCGATGAGGCGCTTGGCGATGTCGCCGGTTTTGACGCCTTTGGCGGCCTGGCGCTTGTCGCTGAAGACCACCTCGTGCATGGAAGCGGTTTTGTAGGGCAGCTCGTAGAGGTCCTCGAGCTTGTGGCGGATGTAGTTGGCGTTGAGGACAGCGTCTTCGGTGGTCTGGCGGAGGCCGTCGGGGCCGTTGGCGAGGATGTAGGCCAGGGCGCGGATGAACATGCCCACGTTGCCGTAGAAGGCGCGGACGCGGCCCACGGATTGGGGACGGTCGAAGGACCAGCACTTCATGCCTTCCTCGTTTTGGACGAGAACTGGGATAGGCAGAAACGGTTCAAGAAACGCCTTGCAGGCCACGGGGCCGGAGCCGGGACCGCCGCCGCCGTGAGGCGTTGAAAAGGTTTTATGCAGGTTCAGGTGCATCACGTCCACGCCGAAGTCGCCGGGGCGCGCCTTGCCCACCAGGGCGTTCATGTTGGCGCCGTCCATGTAAAGCAGAGCGCCCTTGGCATGAAGGATTTCGGCGATTTTGTAGATCTGGCTTTCAAAGACTCCAATGGTCGAGGGGTTGGTGAGCATAAGCGCGGCAGTTTCTTCATCGACCTGGCGAGTTAGAGCCTCTAAGTCGATGCCGCCTTCGGCGTTGGACTTGAGGTTCTCGACCGCATAGCCGCAGACGGCCGCTGTGGCTGGGTTGGTGCCGTGGGCGGAGTCGGGAATGAGAATCCTGCGGCGCGGATTGCCCCGCGACTCGTGCCAGGCGCGAACCAGCAGGATGCCGGTGAACTCGCCGTGCGCGCCGGCGGCGGGCTGGAGGGTGATGGCGTCCATGCCCGTGATTTCGAGCAGGCAGCGCTGGAGCAGGTGGATGACTTCAAGGATGCCCTGGGCGAGCGTGTCGGGACGGTAGGGATGGGCCTCGGCCAGGCCCTCGATGCGCGCGACGCACTCGTTGACGCGGGGGTTGTACTTCATGGTGCAGGAACCGAGCGGGTACATGCCCAGGTCGATGGCGTAGTTCCAGGTGGAGAGCCGCGTAAAGTGGCGGACGATCTCGATCTCGCTCAGTTCGGGCAGCGCGGCTGCTTTCTCGCGCCTTGCGTCGCCCAGCAGAGCGGCAGGATCGACGGCAGGCACGTCGAGCGGAGGCAGCTTGTAGGCGCGCTTGCCGGGCGAGGACTTCTCGAAGAGCAGAGCTTCGTTCTGCGTCTGGTGGGGGCGGACTTTGCCGGTGGTGCTTGGAATTAAAACTTCAGATGATGCCATTTCTGCCTCGCTGCAAACTCTTTGAGCCTGTTAGAGCTATTTCCTCATGATTGAGAGTGGCCGCTTCGTCACACCATAGAAGCGATTTTCGTTCACAAACCATGTACACCGCGCCCAGATGTATCCGGCCAGGGGACAGGCTATCAACGTGCTAACCACAAGAAGCCAATTCAGCGTGTCGCGGCGAAGAACGAAACTGGTGATAGTGGTCAGGATAAACATTGTGCCGCCCCACTTCAGCACTCCCCGGTAAACAATGAAGGATCGCTTGCCGTGCTTTCGCTGTTTTTCCCATTTGAGGCGCTGCCTATTGCGCACAGCGGATTTGAAGCGGTCGAACATCTGCACACCTTCTTTCGCGAAAGCAAAACCAGACCATGCCAACCACGATCATCTGGTCGATGCCCTCGCCGGCCCGTCGGACATTACCTTGGCTGCTGTATCGATCTGTTCGCGGGTGACGGTTTCGGTTGCGCACCAGAGGGTGCAGTTATGCAGTTCCGGGTACCAGCGGCTCAAATCGATGCCGCCGACGATCTTTGTATCGAGGAGCCGTGCGCTCCATTGCGCCGGAGACTCTTCGGTTTGCAGAACAAACTCGTGGAAGCGGGGCGCGCTTTCGAAAAGAAGTTTTGCGCCGGGTTGTGAGCTGAGAGTTTGCGCGGCATAACTCGCTTTGGCCAGGTTATGTTCGGCTAACTCGCGAATGCCTTCCTTGCCGTAGACGGAGAGGAAGATGGTGGCCATCAGCGCGACTAAGGCCTGGTTGGTGCAGATGTTCGAAGTGGCTTTCTCGCGGCGAATATGCTGTTCGCGCGTGGAAAGGGTGAGGACGAAGCCGCGGTAGCCGGTCGAGTCGGTGGTTTGGCCGACGAGGCGGCCGGGCATCTGGCGCAGGTATTGCTCCTTGGCCGCAATAACTCCGCAAAATGGGCCGCCGTAGCTGAGCGCCACGCCGAAAGACTGGGCTTCCATGCTGACGATATCCGCCTCGACGGGCGGGCGGACGACGCCGAGCGAGACCGCTTCGGCGATGGAGACGATGAGCAAAGCGCCCTTGGCGTGGGCGATAGCCGCAATGGCGGGAATGTCTTCGATGACGCCGAAGAAGTTGGGGCTTTGCACCAGCACTGCTGCGGTCTCTTCCGTGACGGCGGCTTCGAGGGCGGAAAGATTGACGCGGCCGGTTTCGCGGTCATAACCAACCAGAGCGGTCGCCAGCCCTTGGTGTCTTGCGTAAGTCGCTATAACTTCGCGGTACTCGGGATGGACGGTTGCGGCCACAACAGCCCGGTGGCGGCCGGTAACGCGGACGGCCATCATGACGGCTTCGGCCGCGGCGGTTGATCCGTCGTACATGCTGGCGTTGGCCACGTCCATGCCGGTCAGCTCGGCGATCATGGTCTGGAACTCGAAGATAGCTTGCAGCGTGCCTTGAGTTATCTCGGCCTGGTAGGGGGTATAACTGGTGAGAAACTCGCCGCGCTGGACGAGGGAGTCGATAATCACCGGGCGGTAGTGGCGATAAGCGCCGGCGCCGAGGAAGCTGGCGTAGCCGGTTGCGTTCTTTTTGCCGGCGGCGCGGAAATAGTCGATGATCTCGCTTTCGGCGTGCGCGCGGGGCACGTCGAGGTCGCGGCCGAGGCGGTTTTCGGCGGGGATGACGGCGAAGAGGTCTTCAATGGAGGCGGCGCCGATTTCGGCGAGCATTTGCCGGCGTTCGGCGGGCGATTTGGGCAGGTAGCGCATTTCAGCTTCTAGCTCCTAGCTTCTAGCCTTTAGCTAAAAGCCCGTTGGGCAGACCGGAATGCGGCCTGCCGGGAGAGAATCCTGGGTGAGTCGATACGGCCTCCAGCTCCGAATAACAAGCCAGCAGCTAGAAGCTAGCGGCTGGCTTTCAGCCTCCCGTTTCTTCCGAGACGAAGGCCTCATAGGCCGCGGCGTCGAGCAGGGCGTTGAGCTGGGAGGGGTCGGCGATCTCGACCTTGATGATCCAGGCGTCGTGGGGGGCTTCGTTGATTTTGTCGGGAGAGGACTTGAGCACTTCGTTGACAGCGGTGACGGCGCCGGTGACGGGCGAGAAGAGGTCGCTGACGGCCTTGACGCTCTCGACCGAGCCGAAGGCAACGCCGGCGGTGACCGGGTCGCCGACCTTGGGCACGTCCACATAGACGATGTCGCCCAGGGATTTCTGGGCGTAGTCGGTGATGCCGATGGAGCCGATGGCGCCATCGACGGCGATCCACTCATGTTCGCGGGTGTAGCGGTAGTTTGCGGGGTAGGCCATGGCGGGCAGGCTCCTTGATCAGAAAGATTGCGATGCGACTCCCTAGTGTACGACGAAAGACAGGGGTCAGGGATCATGGAACAGGGAATAGGGAACAGGGAATAGGGAATAGAACGTTCGGGCTGAGGATAGGACTGTGGTTTCCCACCCTTGACAACGAAAAGATGTTGCAAGGATGGGGCACCCTCAGTTGTGCGATGGAAGGAACCCCGCAGCATTTGCTGTTCCCTACTCCCTATTCCTGCCGTTTCCTATTTGTCAAAGAACCTGCCATGGCCGCCGTTGGCCCAGGGGTCGTAGTGCAAGGCGAAGTTGGCGCGGGTTTGGACGGAGGGGTGGTTGTACTCCCAGAACTCGATGAAGGGGCTGGGGTTGGGGTCTTCAAGCCAGGCCTCGCCCAGGGCGTTGAAGCCGGCGACGGCGGTCTTTTGCGGGTCGGCGACGATGCCGTGGATGGCTTCCTGGCCGTAAACGTCGGCTTCGTGCTCGAAGTAGCGGCTGAAGGCGTTGCTGGCCGGGGTGAGCAGGAAGCTGACGACCGAGATGGCGAAGAGCAGAACCACGAAGCCGACGCGGGTGGAGAGCGGAGCGGTTGCGGCTTGCTCATTTTTGAGGAGCCAGCGAGCGCTGAAGCGGCGCGCCAGCCAGGCGGCAAACCCGGCGCAGGCCCAGAAGACGAAAAACAGGGCGGCGGCCGTGCCGGCGAGCATCTTGGGAATGTGATGGAGAACGTAGTGGCCGCTCTCGTGGCCGAAGATGAAGAGGACTTCGTCGTCAGGAATGCGGCCGGCGGTGGTGTCCCAGACGACGACGCGCTTGGTGGCGCCGATGCCGCTGACGTAGGCGTTGAGGCCGTTGGTCTTGAGGCTGGCCTTCATCAGATACATGCGCTCCGGGGGAATGCTGGTTCCGGTGCGGGCCACCACCTTTTCAAGCTCGGCCACCAGGGCGGGATGATTTGCGTTGAGAGGTTCGAACTTGTTGAAGATGGGCTCGAGCAGTGGGGAGACGAAGAGCAGGAGCACCATGATGGGGAGGGTGGCGACCCAGATGCCCAGCCAGTAGCGGCGGGGCCAGCGGCGGACGATCCAGTTGAAGAGCAACAGAATGGGGGTTCCGATAAGTACAGAAAGGCCGAGGGCCTTGGACTGGTCGCCCAGCCAACTGCCCCAACCCTGGATGCTGATGCCATAGGCGCGGCTGAAGTGGTGGCCGGCGATGTCGAAAGGGATGCTGGCCAGAGTGGTGATGATGAAAAAAGCGGCGAAGAAGGCGAGGCCCTGCACCCAACGGTGACGGGAGATGCGCTGGACACATGATTCCAATTTGGCCCAGGCGCGGGTGGCGAGCAGCAGCCAGAGGAAGACCAATGCCCAGAGCGAGCCGGTGATGTCGA
>JBEKZR010000146.1:0-8062 GCA_049509715.1 Occallatibacter sp.
GTTCTGCCCTGGTTCATCGCCGTCCAGCATCAGAACCCCGACTTTTTCCGCGTGTTTTTCCTGGAACATAATCTGGATCGGTTCAGCACCGATCTCTATCACCACCATGAGCCCTTCTGGTACTACCTGGTGGTCGTTGTCCTGGCCATGATGCCGTGGACCGTCATCGCCATACGGGCGCTCGCTGACGGCATTCACACTTCGGTGTGCGAGTGGCGGCTGCGCCATTCCAGCCGTTGCAAGCCCTGCGCCAACCGCCCCGGCGACGCCTTCCCTGAGTTTCTGGTGGTATGGGCGCTCATTCCCATCCTCTTTTTCTCCTTATCGAAGTCCAAGCTGCCGGGCTACATTCTTCCTTCTATTCCTCCCATCGCCATTCTCACCGGAGACTACCTTTTCCGCCGCCGTCAGCCGGGTCTGAACCGCTGGGTGCTGTTGAGCCACGCGGTCCTTTGCGGCTTAATGACCACGTTCGCCCTACTTCTACCCTGGTTTGTGGCCCACGGCGCTAAGACGCCTCCCGCGCACGCACTTGTAGCCGCGCTTCTGGCCGCCCTGGGAGCCTCGCTGTTGATTCTCATCGTGGTCAAAGGCTTCGGCGTGGCCCGGCTCCGGCTCGTTACCTGCGGCGTGCTAATGGTGCTGGTTCTCTTTCTTTATGGCCTCGGCCCGTTCTTCGGCATCCCCGAGGCCGGCGCCACCAAGCGCGTCATTCACCTGCTCGACCGCGCTTACTCCGCGCGCCCGCTGGCCGATCGGCTCGCCTCTCTGGTTCCCGCCGACGAGACCGTCGCGGTCTTTCGCGTCCGCCGCGACATGGAGTATGGACTCTCGTTCTATCGCAATCGAGAGGTCGTCAATTACGAGGACAGCGGCGTGCCCGATGGGCAGCACCTGCTGGTGGTGCGGGTCGCCGGCCGCAACGGCGCAGACCTCCATACGGCAGCCGCCCTCGATGAGTACCTGGAAGGCCGCCGCTATGAGCAACTCTTCACATGGCCCGAGCAAGGGCTCGTAGTCTATCTGGTCGGCAGCCGGTAAGCTGATAAGCTGAACGTCAAGTTGTACTTGAACTCCTGGCAAGGTGATCGGAAGGCGCTACTCGCTGCACGCCTCCGCTCAAGCCTCAACTGATCCGGGCCTGCACGGCTTTCTCCGCCCGGCCGCAGCCGGCCCGCAGCCAAAGGGAAGACCATGGCATCCACTGCTTCCATCGAGATCCTCGACCTGCGGCACTTCGCGGCGCCGGTGCTCCGCCCTGTGCTCGATGCCGAGGGCGAGCTGTGGAAGCAGCGCCTGCATTGGGACTATCGAAGCTCCTCCGGGCTTCTGATGCAGTATCTCGACAACCACATGCTGCCCGGCTACGCGGCTCTGGAGGCAGGCCAGGTCATAGGCTACGTCTTCTGCGTCTACGAGGAGACCAAGGCCGTCATCGGCGACGTCTTCGCTCTGCCCAGCTCCTCGGACGGCTCAGCTGACCTGTCGGCCTCAGCCCGCCAAACTCCGGTCCCGGCCCACGAAATAGAGGAGACCCTGCTCAAGCACCTCTTTGAGACGCTTCTGAACTCGCCGCAACTCGACCGCATCGAATCGCAACTGCTGCTGCACCCTTCCGGAGCCCACGCCGAGAGCTTCCGCCGGGCCGGATTTCAAGTCTTTCGCCGCCTCTTCATGGTTCAGCCCCTGCGAGGTCTCTGGAATCCGCCCCGCCTGAACCTGCCTGACGGCCTCGAACTGCGCCCCTGGCGCGATGAAGACCTGAACCCCGCCGGAAAGCTCATCTCAGAGGCCTATCGCGATCATCCCGACAGCGTGATCAACGACCAGTACTGCTCCGCCCACGGTTCCCAGCGCTTTCTCCACAACATCGTCCGCTACTCCGGTTGCGGCGTCTTCTCCGCGCGGGTTTCGCACGTGGTGGTGGAGCGCGTAAGCCGGGAACTGGTGGCGCTGGTGCTGGGCTCGCGCGTCAGCCCGCAGAGCGGTCACATCACACAGGTCTGCGTCCATCCCGAGTACCGCCGCCGCGGCCTGGCCCGCATGCTGCTCTCCGTGGCCGCCTTCCACTTCATGCGCCTGGGCGCCACTGAAGTCTCCCTCACCGTCACCGAATCCAACTCCGAGGCCATCGATCTGTACCTGGCCGAGGGTTACACATGCGCGCATCGCTTCGACGCCGCCGTCTGGCGGCGGGAAGGCATTGCCTGAGAATTGTCTTGAGATCCGCCAGCGCCGCGCGGCCAGCAACGCCTTCTGATTGAATGGCTCAAGCCACTGGCCGCGACCGCCGGTCCTGTGCGTCTCTGATCAATAGGACCAGCGTAAGCGGCACTACGATCAGGACTGCGAAGGAAAGCCAGTCCAGGCGCCTTTCCGTATGCCACAACATCCACGCATGTGCGCCATGACTGCACAGCGTTTCGAGAGTCAGCACGCCAAACGCCGCCACAAACCACCGCGGCCGCCGGATAAGATACCAGGCGCAAAGAAGATCGATTCCACAGAAGGCCGCATGGCGCCAGTGCGCTCCTCCATGGCTGAACGCAGGCACAAGGAAAGCGGCAGCATGGTACATCGCCGCGCCTATAAACAAAACAGCGATGATGCGAAAGATGTTATTGCGGGACACGTGTCTCCAGCTACCGCGCGATCAGGAACATCACCCAGCTGACCAGAATGGCCGAGCCGACGAAGAGCGCGAAGCAGTAGATTCCGTAGCGAATCATGCGCCGCGGCGTCTCGCGCTGCGTGATGCCGAATACGACGGACGCGAAGAGGGCAAACAGCACAACCGCCGCAAAGTGAGAGGGCCGGAACACTAGGCTTTCCTCCCCGTGCGAAGATTATGCGCGTCCACGGCGGCAATCACGTTCAGCAGGCCGGCCACCACAATAAACTTCGTGCCATAGTCGGCCGTCGTCACCTGCACCTGGTCCGCGCCCAGCCCCAGCACCCGGCCGACGATATAAAGCAGCCCATTGCCCAGGTCGCCGGCCAGTCCCAGCAGGACCAGCGGGTCGTGCGCGCCCGCGTAGAGCTTGCCTTGCATGGCCAGGCCGATGGCGAACATGCCCACAATCGACGCCGCCAGCAGCGCTCCACGGCACCACTTGCGCAGCAGAAAATGCCCCGCGCCGGGCACCAGCCAGCCCGCGATCAGGGGAAGATAAACGAACCCTTGCTGTGAATCCTTTTGAGCGCCTGCGCTCTTGTCCGGTTCTGTGGCCATTCCTTTTTGACTATACCGCACGAGGGCAGGGGTCAGGGACTGAGGGACTGGCGCAGGGATCTGAGAGAGGAGGGAGTGCAACTCGGGTGGCGCCGGGGATGCACTGATTTTGCGGCGATGGAGCCGGGAGGCGCGTGGTTGCCGGCGAAAACGCAAAATGCGTGAAATGTTTGCTTAGAAATACACAGAAATTTGGCAAAATTGGACAAATGGACATCTTTTAAGGAGCATATTGATTTTCCGCGGCTCGTAAGTTGTTGATTCCAGGTAGAGCGCAGGGCGGGAACCGTACGTTTTTGCCCTTTTTCGCGCATTTTGAAAACCACTGTAAATCTTTTATTTTGTTCTCCGTACGCGACATTTCGAGGAGATGTGCGCGCAAAAAGCGACCATTTTGACAACTTTTGACCATTTGGCGACTGGAGGGCGGAGATGAAGCGATATGAACGGGACAATCTGCGCAAGGAACTGGACGAGGCGGTGCTGCCGTTCCGGCTGGCGCGGAAGCGGAAGGGCGGCGAGACGGGGTGGCTACGGCGCATACGGCAGGCGGTGGGGATTCCGGTGGACGAGGTGGCGCGGCGGCTGGGGGTGTGCCGGTGGGAGGTTCACCGGCTGGAGGAGTCGGAGAAGAACTCCCGGATCATGCTGGAAACGCTGAACCGCGCGGCGAAGGGATTGGGATGCGAACTGGTGTACGCGCTGGCGCCGAAGCAGGGGACGCTGGAGGACCTGGCCGCCGAGCAGAAAAGAGCGCAGGAGGTGGTGCGCTTTCGAAAGCAAATAGAGCTGGAGGCAAGGCGGAAGCCGTGGCTGGAAGCGATCGGATGGCGGGAGAGGTTTCTGGGCTCGCTGCGCACATTGCTGCGCAGGGAGGGGTTCCGGGTGCGGCCGCGGAAGACGGACCGGGGCGTAGCGAAACAACAGGCGGAGTTCAAGCAGACGATGAAACTGGCAAGCATGGCGAGGACGATGGGGCCGGTGGCGAAGGAGTGGGCAAGTCAGGAAGCCGGCAAGGCTGCGAGGGAGCGGGCGGAGGAGTGACCGGCGGCGCGGGGGGTGGTCGCGTGAGGGGGAAGGGGATTTGGCGGAAGTCGGAGTCCCGAACGACCTTGATGGTCGAGGATTGTACTATCCCAGGTCTCTCCGCCGCGGCGGAGAGACAGGGAATGTTTGAGTGACCAAGGTCTGATTCGTTATCAGCAAAGCGGCGGATTTCACTTCCTCGCCATCAGTTGTCACGGGCGGCCTCAGGACCCCGGTCACGAAGTGGCGCGCGAGCTGTTCGAGCGGTCTCTTGAGCCGAACCACAATTCACGTGCCCTTTTTTCATCCTGCAAGGTGCCTCGCCGCGGCGAGCCACTGGAGGGCAGTGGTTTCGGCGTACGGCAATTGTGGCGCCGCTATAACCGGAAATACCGCTTCGCCCGCGCCACATCTTTGAAAATCTGCTCCTTCAGCGCCTCCGGCGAGGGCCACTTCACTTCCGGCCGCAGCCGCGCCAGAAACTCCAGCTCCAATGGCGTCGACTCGTTCAGGTCCACCGGCTCAAAGTCCAGTATGTGCGATTCCACGGCAAACCCAGCCCCGCCGAACGTCGGCCGGTTGCCCACATTCGTCACCGACTTGAAGCAGCGCCCGCCGACAGTCAGCCGCGTGACGTAAACCCCAAATCCGGGAAGCAATCCCTCATAGGGCGCCAGGTTGATCGTCGGCGCCTGCAGCCGCGTGCCGATTCCGCGCCCGCGCGCCTGTGTCGAACAGACCCCAAACGGCCGTCCCAGCATCCACCGCGCCTGCCGAACGTCTCCCGCCGCCAGCAGCGCCCGAATCGCCGAACTCGAAACCTCCATCCCATGCACCCGCACCGCCTGGTGCACATGCACCGCAAACCCAAACTCGGCGCCAAGCTCCTTCAGTTCCATGACCCCGGCCCCCGCGCAATACCCAAACCGGAAGTTCCCGCCCTCATGCACGGAGAGGACGCCCAAAGCCTCCACCAGAATCTCGCGCACAAACTCCCGCGCCGACAAACCCGCCAGCTTCGCGTTAAACGGCAGCACCAGCACCGCATCGATCCCCGTCGCCGCCAGCAACCGCACCCGCTCCGCAATCGGCGTAAGCAATCGCGGCGCTTCCGCCGGGCGCAGAAACTGCTCCGGGTGAGGTTCGAAGGTGATGGCCACCGACCGCATCCCGCGCGCCTCAAGCCCGCGAGCCTCCTCCACCACCGCATCGAGAATCTTCCGGTGCCCCAGATGCACGCCGTCGAAGTTTCCGACCACGCCCACCGACGGGCCAAAGCGGACGGGGATCTCCTTAACCGACCGGTAAACGGGGATAATGCCGACGCTATCGCTCATAGATTCACAAGCCCAATTCCACAGGCAGGCTAAGCCCATCGTAAGCCAGCGCCATCCCCGCCGGCAGTGCGCGGTTGGTCTCTTCATGGCCCAGTTCGTGGGCGATGTGGGTAAACCAGGTCTGCCGCGCCCCAATCCGGCGCGCCCACTCCACGGCCTGCTCCACCGTGGCGTGGCTGGGGTGGGGCTGGTGGCGGAGCGCGGAGACGACCACGTGGTCCAGCCCTTCCAGCAGCGCAAAACTGGGCTCGGGGATGCCGCTCACGTCCGTCAGGTAAGCCGCGCGGCCGAAGCGGAAACCCGCGATCTCCATCGGCCCATGCATCACCGGAACGCGCAGGAACTCCACCCCATGAACCGGATTTCGCTCACCCAGCGGCTCCAGCCGGACACGCGCGCGGGTGGAATAAGTTGCCTGCGGCGAAAAGGTGTACTCGAAGATCCGCTCCAGCGCCGCAGCCGTCTCCCGCGAAGCGTATAACGGAATCGGCCCGCCCTCGCGGACGGCCGTGAAGCTGAGCGGCCGCAGATCGTCCAGCCCCAGAACGTGGTCGGCGTGGGAATGCGTATAGAACACCGCGTCAACGTGCGTCAGCCCGTTGCGCAAAGCCTGCTCGCGAAAGTCCGGCCCGGTGTCGATCACCACCACCCGCTCCCGTCCGCCGCTCTGTCCAGCCTGCTGCCAGCGCACCAGCACCGAAGGCCGCAGCCGCCGGTCGCGCGGGTCCGTCGAGGCGCACACCGCGCAGCCGCACCCCAGCGTGGGAACTCCCATTGAGGTTCCCGTCCCCAGAAATGTGAGCAGGCCGTCCATCCAATCTCTAATGTTTTCCCGGCGGTGGCGGCGGCATGTCCTGCACGCTGATCATGCTGGTCAGCTCCAGGAAGGCCATCCGCATCTCAAAAAGAACGCTCTCGAGCATGCGCTCCTCGGCTTCCGTCAGGTTGCCGCGCGTCTTCTCGGCCAGCACGCCCAGCAGGTCGATGGTGGCGCGCGCGCCAACAATATCCACCCGCGGCCGCTGGCCCTCCTGCGTCCCCGCTCCCATCTGGATCATCGCGGAGAGGTAAAACTGCTGCACCAGTTGCTCAAACCCGATTGGCGGTTGGGCGCCCACGGCGGGATTCTGCGCCCGCAGCAGGTCTTCCACACGCTGGGCCGAGGCATCGTAGGCGGTCTTCTGCTGGCGACTCTCCGCGGCAGTCGGCGCAGGCGGCAGGCCCCCGGCAATCTCCTCATCCGGCGCGCCCTTTTGAGCTTCCGCCGCAGCCTGCTGTTTGCTCTCGTTCACCACCAGCCGCGGTCCGCCCCTCGTCTCGCCCGGCTCAACCGCTTCAACCGGCGCGGCCTCCGGCTCCGTCGCAGGCTTTTGCGCACTCTCTTGTTCTTCCTCCGCCTTGAACTTGCGGCGGTCAATCACGGTAAATTTGGGTGTTTCGCTCATAGTTTCAGCTTTCCAATCCGTTTTGCTGACTTGTTGACTCGCTGACTCTTCCGGTGCTCCCAAGTCTCGTCGGCTGCGGCGGAGAGATCCGGGAGTCACTCTTCGCTGACTTGCTGACCCGCCCTTCAAAGCTCAGGCGGCGCGGCCAAAATCCGGGCAGTCCCCGTAACCGTTGCGGTAGCGTAATTCAATGGTTGGTTTTGCAACTCGGCATCTGCCCGAATCATGCCCAACGCAAAGACGCGGCTCCCGGCCGCCAGCTTGAGCTCCGCCGCGCTGGTAATCTGCCCGGCAGCCGCCCCGTCGTCCGACTTCAGTTCCGTCCCGCCGGCCGGCAGCGGCCCAGTCAGTTCCAGCGGCCGCAGATGCCGGTGAACGCTCCCCCGCGAATGGATTCGCTCCACGATCTCCTGTCCCAGGTAGCAGCCTTTGTTGAAATGCAGCGCCCGCATCTGCGAGGTCTCCTGCGGCAGGTCGCGCTCCACCATGTCGATCCCGTACGCCGGAATCCCTTCGGCGATACGAAACGCCTCCAGGGACGCGCTTCCCACCGGCGTCGCCCCGGCCGTGCGCAGACACGGCCACAGCTTCCCCAACCCCGCCGACGGCAACCAAAATTCGTAGTGCGGCGCCAGCACGCCGTAGCCGCGCAAAATTCTCAACTCCCACCCGTTCCACTCCACGCAGGTTCCCCTCATCGGGTGCACCAACACGGGCAGGCCCAGCCGTTCCAGCACTTCATCGGCCAGCGGACCGGTCAGCCCCATCGCTGTCTCCGAACCCGCCTCGCCCGGCGGCTCTGTATCCAAGGGAACCAGCTCCACGTCGTCCATGACGATTAAGCCGTTCAGGTGAGCCATCAGCCGGTCGTACTGGTCGGCCGAAATCTCCAGTTCCAGCCCGGATTCCCCAGCGAAAGGAGTCCCCAGGAGACGATCTTCGACACGATCTGAGTTTCCCGGGGCGTCGGCGGCAGGCTTTCGCCGCTGGGGTGAAAGCTCTTCGCCTTCCCGCCAGACCGT
>JBEKZR010000147.1:0-8036 GCA_049509715.1 Occallatibacter sp.
CCGAACTGGTGCGAATGGCGCGGAAGTGCTTTTCCACCTGCATGGCCAGCTCGCGCGTGGGCAACAAAATGAGCGCCTGCGCTGCGCCCCGCGCCTCTGTCTTTTGCATCTGCTCGATGATCGGGACGAGGAAGCCGAGCGTCTTGCCCGTCCCGGTCTGGGCTGTGGCCAGCACGTCGCGGCCTTCTAGAGCGGGGGGAATGCAGCCGGCCTGCACCGGCGTAGGGATTTCAAATTTGTTTTGGTCAAGCCGCGCCAAAAGAGCGGGCGAAAGAGAAAACTGTGAAAACTGAGTCGTCAATATTGTCAAATTTCCTGTGGATTCCGGGAGCCCATCTTTCCCTGGGGCCTGCAATCGGAACCGGTCATGAAGCGCGCGCACGAATCCTCTTCGGACGCGAACCTGCTTATCGATATGCGCAAGGGAGAACCGAAAACGTCCCTGGGACCGGCAAGCCGGCATTCAACAAAGGAAAAGAATGCTCGCTAACCCGGAGCTGACCTACGCAACTATTACGCCAATCGGCACTCTGCCGGTCAGCTACCCGCTTCCATGCAACCAACATTTGATTGCGTTCCCGGTTTCATTCGCGTCAATCCAACTCGCCAATCCAATTCAAGGAGGCTGGGATGCTCGAACCCTTGCTTCGGACCGTCTTCACAGTCCACAGCACAGTCACCGGCTGGGAGACTCATGGGTATGCGCTCTATCACTCCATGAAACAATGACCGTTTCTTGGGGACCCCGGTTTGTAGGGGCTTGGGGGAAATCTGTGACCGGCAAACTTGCCTTCTGAAGGGCAAACCACCGCTCACGGCCAAATCACTGAGCGCAAGTACAGTGTAGCACGTTTCCGCTTTTCCCTCGCCCGCCGCTCCCTCAGTTCCGCCCTTCCAATCGCGCCGCCACCTGCTCCACCAGGTGTTCAAGCTCAGCCGTCTGCTTTCCCTCCGCCGTGCCCGACGCCTCGGTAATCCGCCCCAGCCGCCCATCCGGGAAGCCCAGCCGCCGCTTCAGCTCCAGAAGCTCTTTGATCTTGCTCTCCGGGATGAACTGGAGGGGCTTGCCGATCTGCAAGGCAATCAGGTAGGTCTTGCAATAGGTGTCCAGTATCTCGGCCAGATACTCGGCGCGGGTGACGGTGTCGGCCCAGCAGACCACTCCGTGGTTCTTGAGCAGAATTGTGTTATGGTCGTGGACGAAAGGGAGCACCGTTTCGGCAAAGGCCTGGGTGCCCGGCGTCTCATAGGGCGCCACCGCCAGCGGGCCGATGAAGATCTCATACTCCGGAATCAGCCCGTTGGGCGGCGTCGTGCCGGTGATGGCAAAGGCTGTGGCGTAGGGCGGATGGCAGTGCACCACGGCGCGGGCACGCGGGTTGGCCTTGTAAATCTCCAGATGCAGCAGCAGTTCGCTGGTGCGGGACCGGTCGCCGGCCAGGATATTCCCTTCCAGGTCAGAGAGGCAGATGTCGGCCGACTCCAGGTCGCCCTTGCTCAGCATGGTGGGCGTGCACAGCACATATTTCGAGCCGAGCCGGACGCTGATGTTGCCGCCGTTGCCGTCCACATACTGCCGCTCCCACAGCTTGCGGCCCACGCGGATGATCTCCGCGCGCAGGGCCTGGGCCTCAAAGGAGTTGGCAGCCACCAGCGGCGAACTCTCCTCGGGCTTCGGCTCGCGCAGAACCTCCACCACGGCCTGCACAACTTCCCTCACCTGTTCCGCCACCGGTACTGCTGTCTGCTCCATGATCATTGCCCGACCTCACCTGTGGGCGTTTTACCGGGCTCCCGGAAGGCACACCCGCAATTACAAATTATATATAGTGCCGGACGGGGAGCTGCCCCAGTGACTTCGGTCACGATTGAGCGAACTGGCAGGGCTACGTCCCCGGCATCAGCCTCCGTTGCAACGCCTCCAGCGTCTGCCCCTTGGTCTCCGGATAGACGAACAGCACCACCAGGAACTGCGCCACGGTCATGACGGCGAAGAACACGAACGGCGTCTCGGTGTTCAGCGAATGCACCACCACCGGAAACTCCAGCGCAATGGCCGTGTTCATGATCCAGTGGCTGGCGTTGCCCACGCCCTGGCCCTTGGAACGGACCGAGTTGGGAAACACCTCGCCGATGTACACCCAGATCACCGCGCCCTGCGAGAGCGCAAAGAAGGCAATATACGTCACCAGCACCCACACCAGCGCTCCAGGGTGAGAATGCGTCCTGAACAGCCAGGCCACGCCCGCCAGACAGCTCGCCGTGCCCGCGGCGCCAATCAGCAGCAGCGTCTTGCGCCCCAGCTTGTCGATCGCCGCCATCCCCACCACGGTAAAGACGAGGTTCGTAAACCCGATGGCGATAGCCTGCTGATCGCCCGAAATCTGGCTGAACCCGGCCGAAACAAAAATGCTGTTCAGGTAATAGAGGATGGCGTTGATCCCCGCCAACTGATTGAAAGCGCCGATGGAGATGGCCAGAAACAGCGGGTACCGGTACTTCCAGCGGAAGA
This sequence comes from Occallatibacter sp., assembly GCA_049509715.1. Lineage (GTDB taxonomy): Bacteria > Acidobacteriota > Terriglobia > Terriglobales > Acidobacteriaceae > Telmatobacter. Next base: position 2,513 of record JBEKZR010000147.1, read on the forward strand.
CCGGCTCGCGGGCCGAGGCGTGCTCCTGGGCCAGCGCCGCACGAATGTCGTCCAGTTCGGCCTTGGGGTCCGGCTCACCCATCTCTTTCAGCACCGCCAACGCTTCATCGATGCGGTCCCGCGAGGCGGACCAACGCGGGCTGCGCGGAATGCCGAACAGCAGCGCCAGGAAGACCATTGCCGGCAGCGCTGCTACGCCCACCTGCCAGCGCCATTCCGCCGCGCCGAGATGCATGGTGCGAATCATGTAGTTGGACGTGTAGGCCACCAGGATGCCCAGCACCACGTTGAACTGGAAGGCGCCCACCAGCCGCCCGCGCCACTTGGCCGGGGCCAGCTCCGCAATGTACACCGGCCCCAGCACCGACGAGGCGCCGATGCCCAGCCCGCCCACAAACCGGAAGAACATAAACGAGGGCCAACTCCACGCCAGCCCGCAGCCGGCGGCCGAGATCACATACAGCATGGCCGTGATGCGCAAGGCTTCGCGCCCGCCCAACCTTTGTCCCGCCACGCCGGCGCCCAGCGCTCCCGCCACCGTGCCGATCAGCCCGATGGCCACCGTCCAGCCCTTGCCCTGCGGGCTCAGGTTGTAGAGCCGCACCAGCGCATCGATGGCGCCCGATATCACCACCGTATCGAATCCGAAGAGCAGGCCGCCCAGCGCTCCGGTCAGGGTAGCCTTCAGCAGATGAAAGTTGGGCCGCATGCTCTTGTGTCCCTGAAATCCCAAACCATCCTACAGACTGGCCCCGCTGTGGGCAAACAGGTGATCGTCCGGCGAGACGAAAATGCCGCGCAAACACGCGCAAGAATGCTAGAATCAGGGATTCCGACTCAAGGAGGTCGATCAACATGCGCGGAATGCACAACACCCTTCCCAAACGTATTACCCTCGCAGTTGTCCTGCTGGCGTTTGCCGCAGTAATCGGCGCACAGACGCCCACTACGCCGAACGCGCAGACGCAGGCGTGGAAATCGTACAGCTACCCCGCCGACGGATTCAGCGCCGTCTTTCCATTCGAGCCCAGCATGCAGAAGAAGAACGTCCCCACCGATAAGGGCAGCTTCGAGTTGCGCGCATATCTCGCGCAAGATGGCCAGGCGGCGCTCTTCGTCGGAGTTTGCGATTACGGCTCCGCAATTGCGGACAGGACGGCGGACCAAGTGCTGGATGGCGCGCAAAAGGGAGCCATTGAGAATGTCAGCGCCCACCTCATCACCGGCAAAGTAATCACCCTCGGCATCTACCACGGCCGGGAGTTCGAGGCAGAGAACGACTCGATGCACTTCTCCGCCCGCATCTACCTGGTGGGCAGCACGCTTTACCAGACGCTGACCGCGGCACCACTTGCGCAACCGTACCCCGGCGTCACTCGCTTTCTTGACTCGTTCCAGTTGATCGCGCGCGTCGCCAATTAGGCCCCCCGTAAGCCGGCTCAGCCTTCCGTTCGCGGAACGCCAGGCGTCACAGCCAGAATCCGGCAGCGGTGCTTTCCCGCCGCGCTCCAGGCCAGCGCCATCTCACTCTCCATGTAGGCGCAATCGCCCCCCTCGAGCACCTCGTGCATCCCGCCCGCATCCAACTGCAGCCGTCCTTCCAGCACATACACCAGCACGCTCGTCTCGCGAAAACTATCCATCGCGCTCATGGCTCCGCCCGGTGGAAACTCCACCATCCGCGCCACCAGCCGGGTTCCTTCTCCCGCCGTGTTCAACGGCGTAACTTTCACCGACTCGAGGCCGCGGCCTTCACCCTGCAGGTGGGCCTTTCGCGTGATCGAGAGCATATGGCGCGCGGGTTCCGCAAAGAAGTAACTCATGCCCACGCCGTACACCTTGCTGATGTTGGCCAACGTCGGCAGCGTGGGAATCATCCGGTCCGTCTCCAGCTTTGAAAGCAGCGCCGTCGATAGCCCGGTCTCGGCCGCCAGGCGCGAAAGCGTGAGCCGCTTTTGGGTCCGCAGCGTGCGCAGCTTCATCCCGATGCAGTAGGGTTCCAGCGACCACTTTGCTTGCAAAACAGTTTTGGCCATTGCAAACTCCTTGGGGGCTATAAAGAAGCCTCTGAACTAGCTTGCCAGAAGGCGATCTTCCATTTCCTGAAAGTTCTCTGAAGTTTTTCCCTCAACTCTGCACGCGAATCGCTCTTTCCCGCACTGAACGCGAATCCCCGATCTGTGACTCGAATTCCTCCGGGATCGTTTCCATCGGGAAACCTGCGCAAATTCCGAAGATTGGGAGGGACGCGATTAAGACTTTCGGCTAACTCTCTAGTTACCAAATGACCCGTTTCGATTACCTCGAGTCTAAGAAAGTCGTCGCCAGGGTCTTCCCGCGGCCTTGCGAATATGGATAATCTGGAGATGACCAAACGGCCGGCCTGAGATAAGCCCGTTAACTCGTTGGACTGTTGCTCATTTCTTCCCTGGAGTTCATCATGCGGATTCCCGCTGCACTGCCTGCGGCTGCCATTTCCCTTGAGCGGATGGCGCAAGATCGCCGGACAGATCGACAGGAACCCCGGAAAATGCGTTGGTAGGGATGCAAAAGCCCTCATCACGTTCACCTGGCGCCCCGGAGCCGTGGTCCCCTGCGACGGGTCCTGGTCGCAGTGGTGAAGAGCCGGGGCTTGCCTTTGGAGGTTTCCGGCTGCAGCCCGATGGCACCCTCCTGCGCGGGGATGCAGTTGTTCACCTGCCCCCCAGGGAGCTGGCGGCGCTGCGGTTCCTCGTTGCTCACGCGGGTCAGATTGTTTCGCCCCTCCAACTGCGCCAGGCGCTGTGGGGCAACGTGCATGTCACCGCCGACAGCGTTCCCAAGTGCCTCTCCTCGTTGCGCGCGCGCCTCGAACCGGAAAAGTGCATACAGACCGTATATAAGCGCGGATATCGCTTCTCCGCCGAGGTCACGCGTCACGGCGCCGAGACGGTGAATGCGCTCCCGCGGCTGGCCATCCTGCCCTTCGCCGCCGCTTACACCCTCCCCGAGCATCTTGGCCCCATCATTGCCGAGGAGACCATTGCCCGGCTCACCAACGCGCCCCATCAGGTAGTTTCCGTGCTGGCGCGGGATTCAGTCTTCACCCTGGCCAGCCGCGGGCTCACTGCGCACCAGATCGGCGAAATGCTGAAAGCCGACCTCGTCCTCACGGGAACCCTGCGCGCACTGCCCTCGCACTTCCGCCTGCGCGCTGAGATGATCCGCGTCGCGGATGGCGCCCAACTCTGGGTGGAAGACCTGCTCGTGCCCCAAAGCCAGATCGCCGGATTGGAATCCGAGTTGGTCGAGCGTCTCGTCTTTCGCTTGAGCACCGGGGTCCCCGGCGACGGGTCTGTGTCGCAGGGTTGGAGCAAAGAAGACTTGTCCATCTCCGCTGCCGCGGCCCCCGCCCTTGATCCGGAGAGCGCACCCCGGCACCGGGGTCCCCAGCGACAGAACCTGGCCGCAGGGGTGGAGAACCTGGAAGCCTACAAAATCTTCCAGCGCGCCCACTATGAATGGCAGACCATGCAGCGCCACCGCATGCAGGACGGCCTGCAACACCTTCTCCGGGCAATCGAGATGGATCCCTCGCTGATGGCCGCCCGCGTCGATCTGGTGAACCTCTGCGTTACCCAGGCCTTCTACGGCTACATGTCTCCGGCCGTTGCCGCCAGCCAGGTGCGCCGCGCAGCCGAATCGGGGTCCCCAGCGACAGGTCTTGGTCGATGGGGTGACGAATCGGGGTCCTCAGCGACTGCCCATCTTCCCTTGTGTCCTGAAGCCATTCTCCCCGGCCTCGGCTGGGTCAGCTTCCATGTGGACCACGATCTGCCTTCCGCTCTTCAGGCCTTCTCCCTCTCCGCGCATCTGCCCCACGATCCCTGGACCACCCGTTTGCGCGTGATGTTCGCTCTCAGCCGCCACCGCTTTGCCGAGGCCATCGAGATGCTACGCGCGGTCATCCAACTGGACCCCTTTTCGCCCTGGCTGCATGCCCGTCTGGGCTGGGCGCTCCACCTATCCGGTCAAGCCGCCGAGAGCGTCGAATGCATCCGCCACGCCCTCGCTCTCTTCCCCGACAATGAAGCCGCCCATCTCTACGGATCCATGATTCTGGCCTTCAACGGCGAGGCGGTGCGGGGAACCGGGCTTGCGCGGGACCTTGCCCAGCGCCTGCCGCATTTCGACCTGGGCACAGCGGTCCATGCCTATGCGCTGGCCTGCGAAGGCCGCGCGGACGAGGCCCGCGCCATCCTCGAACGCATGCAATGGCTGAGCCGCGAACGCTTCGTCCTCAACTCGTTCACGCCCGCAGTCTATGTCGCCCTCGGGGACCTCGATGCCGCGCTCGCTGAGCTGCGCGCCTCGGCCGCCGTCCGCTGCCCATGGTTCTTCCAGATGCTCGCCGATCCGCGCCTGAAACCCCTCCACCCCCGCCCCGAGTTCCAGGAGATGCGCGCCGTCCTCACCCGCATGGAAGCCGCCGCCACGCAATTCCCGGTGCCGGAAAACTAAGCCTGTCCCGGAGGAAGCAAATCTCAAGAGGCACTATGGTAACTCTTGCGCCGTTCGGTAAGATCGTGCGAGATGGCGAGGTTCTGCTTCATGGTGATGCCGTAGAAAATGAGGCAGACGGCTACCGCTAGGAAGGCTCCGCCGGCGATGACGGAAGCAATCAGGCGAATGCCGAGGAGTCCCCGCGCGGTTTGCTGGGCATCGGGCACGTAGCCGAAGAGCGAAAGCAGTCCGCCGGCCAGAAAGCGGCCCAGCGCCAAGCCGGCCTTGAGCCCGAAGACCGTTGCGGCAAAGACCATCGCGGTGGCGCGCCGTCCTGTCTTCCACTCGGAGAAGTCGGCCACATCGGCCATCATCGCCCACAGCAGCGGGCTGGAAATGCCGAAAGCCAGAGAGCGCAGCGTCTCCAGCGCATAGGTCGCCTCCAGCGCCTGGGCCGGCAGCAGCATGAACGCGCCCGTCAGCAGGCCGGTCAGGACCATTGTCACCATCAAGACGTTGCGCTTGCCCCACTTCTTGGTCAGCAGCGGCGAAATGAAGATGCCGACGACCGCGGCGATCATGCCGAAAGTGTTGAAGATGCTATACAGATTGTCGTGGCCGACAAAGTACTTGAAGTAGTAGACCATCATCGCGTTGCGCATTGAGAGCGCGACAAAGTAGAAGACGGTGACTCCGAAGAGCGCGATCCACGGGCCATTCTTCAACAAGTCCGCAAGGTCCTGCCCAATAGAGGTCTTCTGTCCAGGCGCGGGCTGGATGCGCTCCTTGGTGGTGAAGAAGGTTACGCTCAGAAAGAGAATCGAGGCCACAGCCAGCGTTCCCATGGTCCACTGATAGCCTTTGGCGTTATTCCCGTGGCCGAAGAACCTGAACATGGGCATGAGCAATACCGCGACGACGAAGGTTGCCCCCTGCACCAGCACAAAGCGATACGATTGCACGCTGGTGCGCTCATCCGGATCGCCGGTGATAACGCCGCTCAGAGCTGCATAGGGAACGTTAATGACCGAGTAGACCGCCA
>JBEKZR010000148.1:0-8026 GCA_049509715.1 Occallatibacter sp.
CGCACCGCCTCGCGGTCGCTGTTCACCATGCTCCCCACCGGCCGTGAGCCGAATGCAATTGTCGTCAAAGCCTTCAAACTGCCCTGAGTTCCCGCCCCCTGAGATCTTCCAATGAGCTGTCATCCTGAGCGAAGGTCGCCGCGGCGACCGGAGTCGAAGGACCTGTGGTTGCCTTTCACATTGCTCTCAATTGCAAAACCATCAGATTCGCGCTACTCTTTCGGCCATGCAATGCTTAACTCTTCTGCTTTCGTTTGTCGTCCTTTTAACGTGCTCAACGGGAGCCGCTAAAGACAGCCCAAAGCGTAGGATTCCCTGTAAGACCGCCGCAATTGCAAACTCCTGCTACTGGACCCACGGCCGCCTCGGTTTCGCAAATGGCACTCCGGCTCTTCGCCTTTGGAAGATCGGCACTCACCGAGTCTTGGGGATTTACAGTGGCCCGTCTGCCTATAACCCCGCAGAAGAAGATCCAGACCGAGGCGACAACGAGAATCCTGACCTTCCCGTAAATGTCAAACACACGTTTGAGACACACAGGGATTTCGGTATGCCCCATCGCATCTTCGCCAACTTCGAAGTCTGCCCCCTGGAGCCCGAGAAGCCCGGCGCCATGCAAGCAGCTTGCATAGAGTCCGCGAAGAACATAGTTGTCGAGAAGTGATTCGGAACTCACTCGGCGCACATCTTCAACAAGTAACCCTAACTCTTCTTACCTCCCAGCCGCGCCACGCTGAACTGCGCTCCGGCAAAGAGAATCAGCCCCGATATATAGGCCCAGAACAAGAGGCCCACTGAGACATAGAACCGGCCGTAGAGATCTTCAAGGTGCAAATGCGGAAGCAGGAGTACAAAGATATACTTGGACACCAGCCAGATGATTCCGGTATAGATCGAAGTGCTCAGCACGTGGCGCCATGGAACCTTGCGGTTGGGCAGCAGCCAGTAGATGGAAAAGAAAAATGCGATCGAGGCCGCGCCGGTGGTTGCAGCCAGCACCACGAACTCGGATCCACGGAGTGTAAAGTCGAGAACAAAATCGAGGATTTTTATATCTGTATGATGCTCGAAGAGAAGCTTCAGCAGTTCGCGCGCGCCCGCGTTCAGCAGGACACTGCCCATGCCCAGCACCACCATCAGTGTTGCCAGGCCAAAAGCAATGACTTGATTGTGCAGGTAGTTGCGGCTCTTGGTCACGCCCCAGGCCTGGTTCAGCGCCACCTCCAGGGGGAGAAAAATACCCGTGCAGGCCACCAGAATCATGATCAACGAAAAAATCTGAATGCCATGCCGCGAGGCCGCTAAAGCCACGGCATCCAGGTTCTTGGCCACAAAATCTTGGTTCGAGGGCAAGAAATAAACAACCATGTCGTTGATCACTTCCTTCATCTTCTCCGAGTGGTGGAAGACCGACTCCGCCAGCGTATAGAGCAGCACGATGAAGGGAATAAACGAGAGAATCGCGTTGGCCGCCACGCTGAAGGCGAAGGTGTGCACCTCGCTGTCCAGCAGGTAGTGCACCAGCGCCGTACCGTCCTTGCGCCAGCGGTACCACTTGGACTGCCTAGCCGGTTCCGGCACATCGGCGGCTCGGGGAGCCTCGATCAGCGCGTCGTTCCGCGCATCGGAATTTGAGACGTCAGCCACTTGCCACTCCCTTTCCGGAGCCAAGAACTCTTCTCGCGTGAAATGCGCGCAAGGCGCAACTGCCCAAGGGTGCTTTCCTCAAGAATAGCCGCTGGGGGCCAGGCCCCTCAGCTTCTCGAGCGCCCAACGCGCCGCTGTGCGCAACCCCTCGTCCGCGGCCTGAGCCCACTGATGGAGCCAGGGCGCGAACCTCCCCTGCCCGCTGTTTCCCATGGCGATAGCCACATTCCGCCGCAGCCCATCGAATCCCGCCCTGCGCACCGGCGAGCCGTTGAAGCGCAGCTCGAACTCCGCCTCGTCGAGCGCGGCCAGCCACTCGAGCGCCGGATTCACCAGTTCCGGACGCGCCTCCAGCTCGGGGTCCGTGCTTACCGGCGTTCGCCGCGGCGAATTCCAGGGGCACACATCTTGGCAGATATCGCAGCCGAAGACCTGGCGGCCCATCCCCTCCATCAATACCTCCGGGATGGCCCCGCGATGCTCGATGGTCAGATAGGAGATGCACCGCGCCGCGTCCATCTGATAGGGGGCGATCAACGCTCCGGTGGGGCACGCGTCCAGGCATCGCCGGCAGCTTCCGCAGCGGTCGGGTAGCGTCAGCGGCGCTCCGACCTGCGGTGAATCGGTCCCAACCTCCAGCGAAGTCAGAAGCACCGCCAAAAACCCATACGACCCCAGCCGGGGATGAATCAGGCAGGTATTCTTACCCGTCCATCCCAGCCCTGCCGCCGTGGCCAGCGCCCGCTCCACCACCGGCCCAGTATCCACGCAGCCCCGCGCCTCGAAGGCGCCAAACTCCTCCCGCAGCCGGGTTTCCAGAGTTTTGATCCGCTTCAGCAGGACCTTGTGATAATCGCTGGGCCGGCGCACTGGGCTCGCGCCTTCTTTGGCCTCATCCAGGCGGCTGGACCACGCATAGCGCGCAATCCAGCCTGCGCCCACCGCGGCCGGATCGGTCGAACGCGGCTGCGTGCTGTCATAGCCGGCAAAGCAGACGATGGCCGAGCGCGCCCACGGAAACGGAATCCGCGCCCGCGACCGCAGCAAGCGTCCGTTCTCGCCGTCCGGTCCCAATTCTCTCCGCTCCAGGTAGCGCATGGAGCCCGCGCGGCCCGTCTGCACCCACTCCTCGAAGCGCGCCGCGTCCCGCTCTGAGTGGGCGTGAGGCAGCTCGACCAGCCCGGCCTCTGCAAATCCTGCCTCCAACGCCAGCGCCCGCGCCTGCTCCCTGGTCAGGCCGGGGGCCGAGCCTCGCAGCTCGCAGGATCTGGAATCCGAAAAGGAATTTGTCACGGAACTTAACGCACTCCTTTCTGCGTATGAATGTTTATGTCCGATTGCGGACGCCGGAATCGAAACTGAACACCTAGCCCCGCGAAAGGAAATACTGGAGTGCTCGTATCCCCTGCGCTTTCAGCATATTCCTTCCCTTGCGGCTTTGGCCGCGCAAGTGCTGAGAAAGAGGTCGTGGGCCAGGCGCGAGAATATGCAACCCAGGCTGCAAACTGGCTGTCCAAACGTGCAAGCCGACTTTCCAAGGAGGTTTTGTTATGACATGCAGGATTCCAATTCCGATAGACACCGCGATCTTCCCAGCCGTTGAACGGACGGAACTGAGGGAGTTGGTTCGCGGCAACGAGCAGGGCTTGCTGGCCTGGCTCTCCCCGCTGACGCGCCGGCAGAGCGTGACGCTCGATATGAGTTCGGTCGAGCGCATCGACGCGGCCGGCATCGCCGCTCTCCTCTCGCTCCACGCGAGCGCCCGCGAGACCGGCCACTCATTTACCGTCGCCAATCTCTCGCCGCGTGTGGCCGAGATCCTGTCGTTGGTGGGACTGGAGCGGACTCTCTTTTCCCATAATATGGTCCATGTTTTACATTCCGGCACACGCCTGGAGAGCTCCGCCGCATGAAAATGGCCGCTGGCCTAACTGATCCCGTCCATGCGCCGGTTTCCGTCCCAAATAGTGAAGATTCCGTTCCAGAATGGTACGGGAATCGCGAGTTGAGTGAGTCGTATGTGACCTTCAACACAGGCAACTGTATACTTGAGACGGTATTCGTATAAACGACTAACCAATCCCGCGCAGTGCAGTCCGATGTCCGGATGACCCGCACGCGCTCAGCCTGAAAACCGCAACCATTTCCGTTGTTGCGTTGAGCCGCGTCCCGCCATCCACTCATAGGAACCGCCAACGCGGAATCCTACATACGGAGGCTTTACCCCATGACGCAGGGCGCTGTGGATCAGGCGTCTGCTGGAAAAGCAGACCCAACGTCAACCAAACATGTATATTTCTTCGGCGGCGGCAAGGCCGAGGGCAATGGAAAGATGAAGGATGTGCTGGGCGGCAAGGGCGCCGGCCTGGCCGAGATGACCAACGCTGGATTGCCGGTGCCTCCTGGATTCACCATTCAGACCGAGGCCTGTCGCGAGTACATGCGCGGCGCGCTCTCGCCCGCGGTCAACACCGAGATGTACGCCGCCCTGGAGCGGCTGGAGAAGTTGCAAGGCCAAAAGCTGGGCACGGGCGAGAATCCCCTGCTGGTCAGCGTTCGCTCCGGCGCCAAGTTCTCCATGCCCGGCATGATGGACACCATCCTTAACCTGGGCCTCAACGATCAGGCCGTGGAAGCGCTGGCCAAGCGCAGCAACAATCCCCGTTTTGCCTACGATTCCTATCGCCGCTTGATCCAGATGTTCGGCGACGTGGTGCTGGATGTTCCCAAGAAGAAGTTCGAGCACATCTTCGACGCCGTCAAGAAGCGCGCCAAGGTCAAGTTCGACTACGAGCTCCAGCCCAAGGCGCTGCAAGAGATCATCGCCGAGTACAAGAAGCTGGTGAAGAAGGAGACCGGCAAGGACTTCCCGCAGGCCCCGCTCGATCAACTGGTCCAGGCCCGCGACGCCGTCTTCAGGAGCTGGATGAACGAGCGCGCCAAGACCTATCGCCGCATTAATCGCATCGATGACTGGCTGGGCACCGCGGTCAACGTGCAGGCCATGGTCTTCGGCAATCTGGGCGATAACTCCGGCACCGGCGTTGGCTTTACGCGCAACCCGGCCACCGGCGAGCACGCCTTCTTCGGCGAGTACCTGATGAACGCGCAGGGCGAGGACGTGGTCTCCGGCGTCCGCACGCCGCTTTCCATTTCAGAATTGAAGCGCGCCATGCCCAAGGTCTACGAGCAGTTGCGCGACATCACCGGGAAGATGGAAAAGCACTATCGCGACATGCAGGACTTCGAGTTCACCATCCAGGATGGCAAGCTCTACATGCTGCAGACCCGCAACGGCAAGCGCACCGGCCTGGCCGCCGTCCGCGTGGCCATCGACATGGTCAAGGAGGGCCTCATCACACAGGAAGAAGCCATCCACCGCGTGGAGCCCAACCAGTTGTACGACTTCCTGGTTCCCCGCCTGGTGGAAAAAGGCGAGAAGATCGAAGTGCTGGCCACCGGCCTTCCAGCCTCGCCGGGCGCGGCTGTGGGCCAGATCGTCTTCACCGCCGAGGACGCGGTCAAGTACCACACCAACGGCGCCTACAAGACCATCATCCTGGTGCGCGGCGAAACCACTCCTGAAGACATCGCGGGGATGGAAGTCGCGGCCGGAATCTTGACCTCCCGCGGCGGCATGACCTCGCACGCGGCTGTCGTCACCCGCGGCATGGGCAAGTGCTGCGTGGCCGGCGCCGGCGATTGCACCGTCGACGAGAACGCCAAGGAGCTGCGCGTCAAGGGCCGCACCTTCAAGCAGGGCGACTGGATCTCGCTGGACGGCACCACCGGTCGCGTGATCGCCGGCAAGCTCAAGACCCTGGATGCCCAGCCCGACGATCCCGATCTGGTTACCTTCATGTCCTGGGTCGATCCCGTCCGCCGCCTCCGCATTCGCGCCAACGCCGACATCCCACGCGACGCAAAGAATGCTCGCATGTTTGGCGCCGAGGGCATCGGCCTCTGCCGCACCGAGCACATGTTCTTTGCCGAAGACCGCATCGAGCACATGCGCACCATGATCCTGGCCGACAACGAGAAGGACCGCCGCGCCGCCCTCAAAAAGCTGCTGCCCATGCAGCGCGCCGACTTTGTTGGCCTCTTCAAGGCCATGGAGTCGCTGCCCGTCACCATCCGCACCATCGATCCGCCGCTGCACGAGTTCCTGCCCAAGCGCGAGGATCTTATGGTAGAGATTCAGCACCTGGTAGACACCAAGCCCCGCTCGCCCAAGCTCAAGGAGTTGCGCACGCTGCTGGCGCGAGTCGAGGAACTGCACGAGCAGAACCCCATGCTCGGATTGCGCGGCTGCCGCCTCGGCATCGCCTTCCCGGAGATCACCGAGATGCAGGTCCGCGCCATCATCGAGGCTGCGGTCATCGCCAAGAGCAAGGGCGGCGATCCGCATCCCGAGATCATGATCCCGCTCGTCGGTTCCATCGAGGAGATGCGCAACCAGGCCGCCGTCGTGCGCCGCGTGGCAGAGGAAGTCTTCAAGGAGAAGGGCACGACCGTCGATTACATGGTGGGCACCATGATCGAGTTGCCGCGCGCGGCCCTCACCGCCGACCAGATCGCCGAAGAGGCCGAGTTCTTCAGCTTCGGAACCAACGACCTGACGCAAACCACCTTCGGCATCAGCCGCGACGATATCAACCAGTTCCTCCCGGCCTACATGAAGGCGGGCATCTTCAAGCAGGACCCCTTCGCCACCCTCGACCAGGCGGGCGTTGGGCAACTGGTGAAGATGGCCACGGAAAAGGGGCGCAAGACTAGACCCAACCTCAAGGTGGGCATCTGCGGCGAGCACGGCGGCGATCCGGAGTCCGTCAAGTTCTGCCACAAGATCGGCCTCAATTATGTCTCCTGCTCGCCTTTCCGTCTGCTGACGGCAAGGCTGGCGGCCGCACAAGCGGCGCTGGAGGAGAAACAGACCGGCCCCGCCCACACCACCAGCTAGTCCGGCACTCGCCGGCTTTAACATCAAGGGCGCAGCCGAAAGGCTGCGCCCTTGCCGCGTTTGGCTGGAATACCGATCGAAAATATATAGTTTATTAACATTACCACCATAAATGATAACTATGATAATTATGCTATATTTGCTGGGTGCCCCACCTTCGGCGCGTCTTTGTTTTTGCGCCTAAGGTGGGATACATATATAAAGTCTTTTACAGTTCTTCAACCTGTGGTGAAATGCGATGGGAACAACGAAGCAGTATCGTAGTAGCCTGATGGCGTCGATTCACGAGACGGCAGCAAGGACTGCACTCCACCGGAGGGATGGACAAGCGGACTCTGCACGAGTTCGTTGAATTCTGCCTGACCCCGGTTCAGCCACTTGCGGCAGGATTGCGAGCAGTGCCGACAAAAACGGCTACCTTGATAGCTAATTCTGCTTCGTCGAAAGGTAAAGTGCCTTGGCCTCTTGAAGATCAATTTTTGCTCGATGACCATGAGCTGCGAGAAGCGAAAGCAGTTCGCCGCCGCTTAATAGCGTTAGAGGCTTGTCCTTTGCGAATTCGTAAGCGTCAGGACCATAGGTAGCAGTAGTCACAAGAATGCCCTTGGTTGCGCCTTCATTATGGACAGTGCCATAAAGGTCACGAACTGCGGATACGCCAACGACATTCGTATACCGCTTTGCTTGAATGACGATCTTACCGCCTCGAATCGGGTCAGGGTCAAATGCAATTGCATCAACTCCTCCATCGCGGCTGGCTTGTGTAATCTTGACTTCGCCTCCGTTCTTGCTGAATTCCTCCTCGAATAGCTCCCGGATCAGATTCTCGAAGTCAAGCCAGTCCATCGCAGCGAGATTTGTGCGATCGTCTAATCTGTCAGCCACCGCGTAGCCCTCGACAAACCTATGATCCTCCCTGCTGATTGTAAGAATTGGGCGCACAGGTGTAAGCTCCGTCAGTTTGCTGCTGGCTACGCCTCTTAGCTTTCTGAAGCACGCTTTTGGCTCTACTTGGCTGAGGTTGATCTGTAAGAACTCTTCACGTTCCGCCTGGACTGAAAGTATGCATCCGTGCGTTTCAATTCCAGTGGCCTTGTCGATGCTCTGAACCCAGCCATTGAAAACAACGCTCTTAAGCACTCCTGTCTCGTCCGTATTGTAGAGCTCGTGAAGCGTCCGGAGTGCTATCTGGTATAAGACTTCATCGTATGTCTTTTTCAACCATGCGTCCGAGATCGGTACTTCTTGAAATTGTTCGCGAGCTGCGATGTACTTTACTTCTTTGATGGCTGGAAAGGCGGTGTGATTCGGTAGTTCAAAATCAACAATTAGTACCCCGCTGCTCTGATTGAAACTGAGTGTGTTTCCCTGGGGAAAACTCTCAGGATATTCAGAATGATTAGAACCTCTGCAAAGAAA
>JBEKZR010000149.1:0-8020 GCA_049509715.1 Occallatibacter sp.
TGGACAAAACTAAGGAGCAGGTGAGCGAATACGTGGAGCGCGGCCGCGAGGCCGTGGATCGCGGACGGGCGCAGTGGGAAGAGTTTGTAGAGCGCGGCAAGAACCTTGTCGCCGAACAGACCAACCGGGTAACCGCTGCTGTTGAAGCGGGCCGCCAGGTCTACAAGACAACCACCGCCGAGCCGAGCGGCCATAAGGCCTCATCCGGCGACCAGAAGTAGAATTGTGCAGCCGTTTTTTCCCGGGCGGCACGCAAGCCCGGCCTCATTTTGTTCGATCATCCGTTCCGGAGCCAGGCGCGAGAGCGGCCGGGGCGGCTCGTGCTCGGGTTTCGGACGGTATGCTCCTTAGCGGACCGGGAGCGCGTCGAATAAACCTGTAGCCAGTCCGCAGGCGCCCTGCGTGAGATAGCGAGATCGTTTCGATGCAAATCAAACTGGACTATCAAACAATTCTCCTTGCCTTAGTCGTCTTAACCGCGCTGGCAATCCTGCTGCAGACGCTGATTCTGCTGGCAATTCTGATCTCAGTGCGCAAGACGGCCCGCGCGCTTCAGAAGGACGCCGCGGACCTGCGCTCGGCGGTGCTGCCTTTCATCCACGAATCGCGCGAGGCGTTTTCCCGCGTTGCTCCGAAGGTCGAGTCGCTTGCCACTAACTCATTGCAGCTTATCTACGGACTGCGCGCGCAGTTAGCGGAGGTGCAGTACACGACCACTGAGATCGTCGAGCGGGTGCGCATCCAGACCGAACGGCTGGACTCCATGCTCACCAGGGCTCTGGACGCTGTCGACCGCGCCGGCGGCTATATGGCCGAGGCCGTTCTCAAGCCGGTGCGGCAGGTCACGGGCGTGTTGGCATCGGTCCGGGCGATCGTTGACTCCCTGCGTTCCCCCGCTCCGGCGCCCGGGCAAACCCGCTCTGCCACCGACCAGGACAGGCTTGTATAGCAGTGCTGGCTTGGGCAGCGGGGCGGCAGCTTAAACGATCCATCCCCCGCCCACCACCTCGTCGCCGTCATAAAAGACAGCGGACTGGCCGGGAGTGACGGCGCGCTGGGGTTCGTCGAAGGTGGCAAGCACTTCGTCTGGTCCGGCCGGCGAGAGGTTGGCCCAGGCAGGCTCGTGGCGATGGCGAATCTTGGCCCGCACGCGCATCGGGCCGGTCAGCTCCGGAATCGAAATCCAATTCAGGCGGTTTGCGCGCAGGGTGCGTGTGGCCAGTTCCTCGTCGGCGCCCACGGTGACGCGGTGGCTCGCCGGATCGATTTCCAGCACGTAGAGCGGCGAGGGCGAGCTGACGCCGAGTCCCTTCCGCTGGCCCACGGTGAAGTTGAAGATGCCCTCATGCCGGCCCAGAACCTCGCCGCTGGAGGTCACCAGTTCGCCGCCAGTCTCCGGAACCTGTTCGCCATGCTCTTCGAGATAAGCCGTCAGAAACCGCTTGTAGTCGCCGCCGGGGATGAAGCAGATCTCCTGCGAGTCGGGCTTTTCGGCCAGCGCCAGGCCGTGCAGGCGCGCGACCTCCCGCACCTCGGGCTTGGTCAGCCGGCCTAAGGGAAAGAGCGTGTGCGCTAACTGCTCCTGCGTCAGACCGAAGAGGAAGTAAGTCTGGTCCTTGGCCAGATCGGCGGCCCGCTTGAGAATCCAGCGTCCGCGTGCTGGATCGTACTCGTTGACCGCATAGTGGCCGGTGGCGATGCGCCCCGCGCCAATCGAGCGCGCGGTCTGGAGTAACTGATCGAACTTGAGGTGGTTGTTGCAGAGAGAGCAGGGGATGGGCGTGCGCCCGGCCATGTACTCCTCGACAAAGGGCCGGACCACATCGCGCTCGAAGCGCTCCTCCTGGTTGACGACGTAATAGGGAATGCCCAGATGCTCGGCCACGCGGCGCGCGTCGTAGACATCATCCAGAGAACAGCAGCGGCCCGCCTTCGGAGCATCCGGGATCCCGTGCTTGCCCGCCAACCGCGTCTGATCCCAAAGCTGCAATGTAAGCCCGACAACTGAATGACCCGCGCCGGAGGCGCCGTTACCCCCACCGGCGGTGGCGTGGGCGAGCATCGCCGCAACCGTCGAGGAGTCAACCCCTCCGGACATAGCTACTGCAATGGTTTCGGGCTTGGTCATGGGGAGGACCTCCTTCACCCCAGCGTTCCCGCCGCCACCGGCGAAATCGCTCTTAGATGCTCGACGGCCTCGGGGATGACCTTCAAAACATAGTCCACATCGGCTTCCGTTGCGGTCTTAAGCAAGCTGAAGCGCAAGCTGGCGCGGGCGCGATTCTTGTTGAGGCCCATGGCCATCAGCACATGGCTGGGCTCGGTGGCCCCGGAATGGCAGGCCGACCCGCCGGAGACGGCCACGCCCTTCAGGTCCAGCGCAATCACCATCGCCTCGCCCTCCAGGTGATCAAACCAGATGTTGGTCGTGTTGGCCACGCGAGGAACGGGCTTGTCGCCGTCCCATGCTCCATTGACGTCGGTGCCGGGGATCTTCAAAATCCCCGCCTCCAGCCGGTCGCGCAGCTTTGCCAGCCGCTCCATGGTGCCATCTTCGAGCGATTGCATGGCCAGTGCCACAGCCTTAGCCAGCCCCACGATGCCGGGCACATTCTCGGTTCCGGCGCGCTGGCGGCGTTCATGGTTGCCGCCCACCAGCAGCGGCTCGATGGGAGTTCCGCGGCGCACGAACATCGCTCCGACGCCCTTGGGCCCGTGCATCTTGTGCGCGCTGATGGAAAGCAGATGGCAGCCGAAGCGCCGCACATCAATCGGAACCTTGCCCGCGCCCTGCACCGCGTCGATGTGGAAGAAAGTGCTGGCCGCACTGGCAATCTCTCCAATTTCTTCAACGCGTTGCAGTACGCCGGTCTCATTGTTGGCCAGCATCACGCTGATCAGCCGTGTCTGGGGACGAATGGCGCGCAGAATGTCGGCCGGATCGATGAGGCCGCTCGCGGCGGGCGCGACGAAGGTCACCTCCACGCCGCGCCGGGCCATGCGCTCTGCCGCCCTCAGAATCGCCGAGTGCTCGATCGAAGTGGTAATGAAGTGGTCGCCGGGGCGCAGCAGGCCGAAGATCGCCGTGTTGTCGCCCTCGGTACCGCCGGAGTTAAAGACCACTTCGGCGTCGTGGCAGTTGAAGAATTCGGCCAGGGTCGCGCGGGCGCGGTCCACGGCGGCGTGCGCCTGCTGTCCGTCAAGGTGAATCGAGGAGGCGTTGCCGAAGCGCTCCATCCAGTACGGGCGCATGGCCTCCATCACCTCCGGCAGCAGAGGGGTGGTGGCGTTGGCGTCCATATAAACGCGGGGCATTGCACGATTCTCCTTCTATAAATTGTACGGGCAATCGGAATTCCGCGCGCGGCACGTCCCACTGAATGGGCATACACGACTCGTGCTGTCGCGGCCCAAATAGCTGGCAAAGTCTCCATGCACGCAATAGTTCGCGTATGTTTCATGGGAGATGGTTTACCATGAAGACCTAAAATTAGCCGTCTTCAAGGCTGCGGCGAGATTATCGCCCTGGAGCAACCCCATGCCTCTCTCGTTCAGATCGTCCCTTCTTGGCATTTGCTTTTCCTGCCTGCTCGCGGCTTCCGCGCCCGCAATGGCGCAAAGTTCCGCAACTCCGTCCCCGGTCACGCTCACGGCCGAGCAGGATCACCAGAACATGATGGACCAGTTGGGCATCAAGGCGCTGCGCCCCGGGCCGAGCGGGAACGAGAAGGCGCCCAATCACGCCAACATCGACGAATCGCAGGCCAATCCCTATCCAAATCTTCCCGACCCGCTCACCATGAACGACGGCCGGAAGGTGACGACTGCCAAGATGTGGTGGGATGAGCGCCGCCCGGAGATCGTCGAGATGTATTCGAAGTACGTTTATGGGCGCGTCCCAGGCGGCGTACCGAAGGTCACATGGACGGTGACCGCGGTGGATCGCGAGATGATCGGCTTCACGCCGGTGATTGCCAAGGATCTGATCGGCACCGTGGACAACTCCTCTTATCCCGCCATCAGCGTTCGTATCCACATGACGCTGGTCACGCCCGCTTTTGCCAAGGGGCCGGTGCCTGTGCTGATGATGTTCGGCCGCGCCGGATTCCCCTCGCCCAATGAGCCCCGCGGGGACGATCTCGACCGCATCAACAGGGCCTGGAAGGCTCTGCTTCTCCAGCAGGACCCCTCGCTCAAGGAGGTCTTTGCCCAGCATCCCGCATGGGAGCCGCTCAAGGAGAGCCCCTTCTTTCAACGCCCCGAACTCAATGAAGACGGCGACCTGCCCAACACCTGGCAGTTGATTGGCGCGGGCTGGGGCTTCGTTTTGTTCGATCCGGCCAGCGTGCAGGCGGATGACGGCGCCGGCCTCGCACGAGGCATCATCGGTCTGGTGAACAAGGGCCAGCCGCGCAAGCCGGAGGATTGGGGCGCGCTGCGCGCCTGGGCATGGGGCGCGGGGCGCGGACTCGATTATCTGGAGACCGATCTGGCCGTCGACGCGAAACACGTCGGGATTGAAGGCGTGTCGCGCTACGGCAAGGCCGCGCTGGTCACCATGGCCTTCGACCAGCGCTTCGCCATGGTCCTGGTGGGCTCGTCCGGCAAAGGCGGAGCCACGCTGCTGCGCCGCAACTTCGGCGAGGCGGTGGAAAGCCTGACAGGAGGCGAGTACTACTGGATGGCCGGCAACTTCATGAAGTACGGAGCCTCCGAAGCGTCCTTCGGCAGCATGACGCCCGGCGACATCCCGGTCGATTCCAACGAACTAATCGCTCTGTGCGCCCCGCGCCTCACCTTCATCAGCTACGGCATCCCGGAGAAGGGCGACGCCCGGTGGCTCGACCACGAAGGCAGCTTCATGGCTACCGTGGATGCAGGCCGCGTGTACACCCTGCTTGGCGCCAAGGGCCCAGGGGTTGAAGGCGACTACCGCACCGCCAAGATGCCGCCGGTCAACGAGGGGCTTCTGGATGGGCAGCTTGCATGGCGTCAGCACGATGGCGGCCATACCGACGCTCCCAACATGAAGTGGTTCATTCAGTGGGCCGACAAGTTCATCGGCCACACTCCGCCGCAATAAAGCAGAGAGTCGTTTCCAGAGCGGTATCTGTTCACAAACAATGAGTCCGTGACAGCAGATGGTCTAATTGACGGCGGAGACGGCGGGAGTCGGATTATGGAGCCGCCACCGTCAGGCAGCGCCGCGACCGAAGTGGCTGAGCACGCGGAGTGCATAGTACGTCAGCCACTTGCTGGGCTTTCCCAGTGTCTCCACGTCTACCCACATCTTTCCATTCAGCGAATTCTCCATGACCCACTTGCCCTCAGGCGACCTCTTCGATTCGATGATTTTGAGCGGTCTCTCGAGCGCGGCGGAGATGGGCGTGCCTGATTCGGCGAGGGCGTACATGGCTTCGAGAACATCCGAGTTATAGTGCAGCGGGAAGCCGAACTTCAGCCACCCCTGCTTGGGTTTCGGGTCTCCAGGGCCACGTTCAAGGAGGAACGCGTCCTTCTGATCAGACATCCACTGCTTCACGGTCTGGCCGGGGGGCAATCCGCCACGCCCGGGGTTGCGTGCCACGACCTTCTGCCAGTCTGTCTGATTCCCCGGCACATACACAAAGACCTCACGTTCGAGCAGGCGCTTAACGAGCAACTTGATGGCGGACTTCATGGCCGGGGTCCGGCGCGCCGGAGGCACTTGCGAAAAGCAGAGAAGCAGTTTCGGCTGAGCCATGTAGCAATACGGCAGCAAGGAATAGGCCATGGCGCCGCAATCGATGCCCCCATCATGCACGACTCTCTGCGCCAAGGCCTCGCGCTCCCGCTGAACGACGGGATGTTCTCCGTAGCCGAGACGCGCCAGGGAGGCGAGGACATTGGCTGTCAGACACTGCGCGCCGTCATTGATCGGCAGTCGAAGCGTCCACTCATGCTGGCCCAGTATCGTGCTGATCCCCGCGGCGATGCGCGGGTCCGTCCCGTCGGCCAAAAACTGGCCTAGGAAGATCACCTGCCAATACTTGCCGGTGTATTTCTTGTACGCCTTGTACGCCTCGTCGTCGTCACCCCAAAACCGGTCTCCGTGCTTGAGTATTCCCTGGGTGACTTTGTATTGCATCAGCCGTGATTTCGCCCGTGTCAACTCCGGGTCCGCCTCCGGCTTCCCCAGCAGGTGCCTCAAGGTCAGGTAGCGAACCGGAGGATTGTCCTCTTCGAGCAGCCAATCGATTGCCTGCATAGCGCAAATGTACACCCGAAGGCCAACAGCGGCGCCCTCTACTGCACTCTGTTCGGGACTGACCTCCAGAGGCGCACGTCAGCGTATGTCGTTCAACGAGCACTGGGCGAAGATCAGTGCCTCGGGTAGATCTTCTGTCTGCCTCATTAACTATATATTTAATCAATATTTTACGGAGAAACCAAGTACACAACTAGTACGCTACTAGTACATCAAGAACTACCTCCACTACAAACGTATCAGAATCAATTATTTAAGTGATGGTGGAGGCGGCGGGAGTCGAACCCGCGTCCGAAATCGCTGTCAGCCAGGAGTGTTCATGCTTTGCCCGGTTCCTTTTGGTTCGTTCCCGGCGCTCAGAACGGGCAAGATGCGCCGAAAACTAGTCCGATGATCTCGCGGTTGCAACACGGACCGAGCCGCAGCCGCCAGCCTACTGTATGACGTCCGCTCACGGCCCATAGGCAAAGCCGCGGAAGACGGCAGCTTAGTTAATTAAGCTGCAAGTGCCAGTTCTTGGTTGGCAACTTTTTGTTTTGCAGGCGATTACGGGTGCCCACACCCCGACATGCCTCCCAAGCCGCAATCGATCCCGTCGAAACCGTGACGCCCCCATAACCACCCCAGCGACGAAGACCTGTCGCCGGGGACCCCGGGTGGGTGCGAGCCGGGCCAACTGGCTCGTGCTGCATAGCTCTATTCTACGCCAATTCCGGTTCCGCCGCAGAAGCGTCTATTGCTTCTCCAGATCGATGCTCTCGTACTCGCGGCGGTTGATGGCTTCGCGAATCTCCTTGGGCGTCTTGCCCGCCTTGGTCATCCGGTAGGCGAGAAAGCCCTCCCTGGCGCAGGTGGAGCACTCGGTCGAGTGCGCGTTTTCATAGCAACTGCGCAGGCTGGTGTGGCCCAGCGCGCGGTCGCAACGACAGTAGCAGGGAAGCTGGTAGAGCACGTCCCCGATCTGGATTGCCTGCTGGTAGGCGTGCACCTGCCAGGGATATTTGAAGTGCTCGCCGGTCAGTTGTTTGCCGGAGAGAATCGGCGGCAGGGCGCTCACCTTGAGCGGCGCGGAGGGATGATAGGCGGGAACATCGTCGGCCGGGTTCGACCACTGCGCATAGCTGGCCACGGTCACGGCGAAGACAACCAGACCAAGGATCCAGCGGTGTTTTATCCAATTCTTCATGGTGAGCTCTCTCCAGCCTATTTTAGACCGAAACCGCAATGACCCGGAGCCAGTGGGGTGGAAGACGCAGGGTACAGTGAATCGCGCGGCGTTGTTTTTTGCCGCAAAAAAGACGGCACGAACGGTCGAACTGTTCGTGCCGGGAGGCCAGTGACGCAACTTGCTTCCAGATCAGGCGCGGTAAGCTCGACCGCCTCCACCACTGGAATATATACACCATAGCATAGATTCAGTAGAAGTCAAATACAAAAATCGAAATAATTTTTCCCGAACCCAGAGAGTAATCCTCTTCTTCGATCTGCATCGAATGGCCAGACTCTCACCGGGCCTGAATTGCACCAGGATTGCAACAAAAGTCAGAGACAGGAATCTCTATCGGCATGTCAAACTATTTGGAATCTAGTGTTTAAACCAATTCAAAATCGGCAGCCGCCCATCGGGTTGGCTGGGTCAAGCTGGGGGTTATTGGCGCTGCTTCGGCGCTCGCAAGGGGAGCTGGCGGCAGCTTGGTGGCGCCGAAATACCCTCAAAAAGCCCCATCAAGCCGATGAACGAGCCTCTAATTCCCATTTTGGGATTCCCAGGGA